>JAZQYS010000238.1:0-2056 GCA_045633645.1 Victivallaceae bacterium
AAGGTACGGAGTCCGCAAGTTCATTTTTCCGCAGGGGATATTTGAGCAGTCCGGGCAGAACAGCAATTCCCAGAAGCGTAAAGCAGCACCCCATCACGCCCACGGCATTGAAAAGCATGGATTTTCCCGGCATGAGCAGCATCATTTTTGTTATACACATGTCGCAAAGCGCATAGCCGAAAGATGCCATCACCAGCCAGAAAACAGCACGAAAAGAGAGTCTGCCGCCTGAAAAATTCATGCCGACAGCAGCAACGGTACACAGCAGAACCGCCAGCCATTGCAGTCCAGAGAGCGTATTACCCAGAAGTGTGGAAACAACCGCAAGAGCAATCAATTTCAATCCGATCAAAGATGAGGCTCTTGTGGCTTCAACTTCTTTTAGCAGCATAAAGAAACTGGTTTGTCCCCAGATGAAAGTTGTCACCTGTCCGAGAAGCAGCGCAAAGAATTTTTGATTACAGGGAATTGAGGCAAAGCACAAATAACCTGACAGCAGAATCAATCCTCCGACGGACATGACCAACTGCGAAAAAATGGAAAGTTTCACAGGATTCTCATGTTTACGGATATAACTCCGCGAAAAAATATAACTGCTGCACATAAACAAAACGGAAAGAAATCCCGCCGCAATACCGGAAAACATAATAAACTCCCTGTAAAAAAACTGTTGCTCCTGACAATCTCCTTAAAATACCACTTTCCGGCTGTTTTTGCAATTACCTCATATTATTTTCAAACAATTTTCACAAAAAGTCTTGACAAAACTGTTACTGCGCACTACAGTAACAGAGAGTAACAGTTTAACATCACAAAAAAAACAGATCACCTGTATGGAAAATCATTCAGAAAAAGCTCATCTTCAACTTTGTGAAAAGTTGCGGCAGAGAATCAGAAGCGGCGAGTATCCCGCCGGAAAAAGAATAGCAGGAGTCCGTACTCTTGCCGCAGACTTCAATGCAAGTCCGGTCACGATTTTAAAAGCATTTGACATCCTTGAAGCAGAATACCTGATTGAACGGATTCCAATGAAGGGTGTCTACGTCCTGCCGCCCCGGGAGACGGAACGCCCTCTTCTTGTTATGCTTCCCTTTCCTGAAAAAGACCTTTCTCCGGAAAAACAGGGTTGGGAAAACTACGGCATGTCTTATGAGTTTCAACAGGGTATGCTCAGTGCGGCGGCAGAATGTAATGCGGTTTTACAATTCTGTTACTGCGAAGATCACATTCCTCCGGAAAAGTGCCGTGAACAGGCAGAAAAACTCAAAAAAGCCGATCTCGTTATTTTTGTCGGAGAACAGCTGATGGAACTGCAGAACGAAATCGCCTCGTTCTGCCGGACAGTACGCCTTGCCGGTCATCACAATATACAGGATTCGCGGATAACAATTTGCGATTATGACTATACAGATGCACGCGAACAACTTGCAGAACATATTGTCAACTGCGGCTGCAAAACCGCCGGTCTGATCGGTTTCTGGGAAAATCCGGAATATGCCGCTGACAGCAAGAAGCTTTTTTACAACGCCTGCAAAAAACGCGGAATCCTCTGTCAAAACGATTTACTCTGGCAGCAGCATAAAAATATTTCTGCAATCGCCGATATATTGACTTCTCCCGGCAGACCGGATTTTCTGTTCTGTATCAATGCCAATACCGTTGCACTGATTTGCGAAGCAGCAAAGCTTGCCGGTTTGAAAATCGGAAAAGACTTTCAGATGGCAAGCATTGCCAGCGGTGTAACCTTTACCAATATTTATCCGGATTACACCTATTTCAAAGTTCCCCGTTTTGAAATGGGGTCGGCAGTTATCAAACATGCGGCAGAGGCCGTCAGAAAAGGACAAACTCTGTCTTCAGCGGAACTTCAACACTTCAAAGTTTCACTGATTCAGGGGAAATCAACCATTTTGAAAAACAATCAATCAGGAGAATAAAATGTATAAACCAACACAGAGTAATACCCCCGATATCTCTTTCCGTACTCAATCACAAAACACGCCGCTTTTTTTGAAGCAAGAAAAATCAGTAAAGTGCTTCACGCTGATTGAACTAT
>JAZQYS010000239.1:0-6320 GCA_045633645.1 Victivallaceae bacterium
ACTTGATATTTTTTCCGTTATCAGACTCCGAAGAAACGTGAAAATTCCAGTCCCGGCTTTTACCGTACCGGTTCCACCGGAACCGATCCCAACTATGCGCCGATGCCGGTTGAGGAATAAACTTAAACAGGAATATCTGCATCGTTTTCATGCCGCCTTACCACAAGGCGCCCTTTTTTTGTTTCATAAGTGCAGATATAGTCGGAGAGAGGAGAATAAGCGGAGTGTTTTTTCAGGGAATTATTTTCTTTGCGGGCGGATAGTTCGGTTATCTCCCCATATCCGGAGAGTCCTTTGCTTTGAAGGCTTCAGGGGGGCAACGCTTGATTATGGGATACAGGGGGGCTGTGCCGCCGTCTGGTATGTGATGCGGCACAGCATTGCGAATCCGACGTTTAAAAGTGCTGTTTACTTTTTTTCCGCCGGAAAACATGTTGAAGAAGCTTTGATTGTCAATGGATTTCTTATATTCCCAGAGACCGAATTGCCAGCGGGGAGCGTCGGGATTGAGCGTAAAACGGAAGTTCATGCAATAGATATTTCCGAACCAGACTTTTCCGCTTCGGATACCGTTCCAATTGACAGTCAGCAGACAGGGACCTTTTGCCTTGGGTTCTTGGGAAGGGTTGAGGTTTTTATCATACATAACAAGATAAGAATCTTCTTTTGTAAGCTTGACCCATGCCGTCTTACGGGGACTGTTGATTTCTCTTGCAGGAGTTTTGATGGCGCGCTGATATCTGGTGCTTGCTTTGCCGCGGTTGTTCAGCACCATTGAGGGATAGGCGGAAAGAGCAAGTTCAGCAGAATGGATTTTTTCTTTGCATGAGGGATCTTTGAACCACTCCATAAAGAGCTGCCGGGAGTCTTCGCGCATATAGAAGCGCAGAATCATTCTCACGCCGTCAAAATTATAAAGGATATCCACACCGGATTGTTCTTTGCCGTTAAACACCTTGATATCTTTGGGTTCCAGTTCGGTACTTGAGAAACCGTTGATCGTCAAATGCATGAAATCCCGGTTGACGAATTGCTGCCAGAAGTTGGGTTCGGGTATACCGATGACGACTTTTCCTTCTTTTTTGGCAGTCGGTTTGATCCATTGCAGATAAACAAGGTATTGATCTGCTTTGTTGGAAATCGAAATATATTCACCTTTGCCGTAATTTTTGTGATGACGGTGATAGGTGCGTGAAACCTTTTCGGCGACGGGGGCAGCGGAAAGAACTGCGCCCGTCAGAAGAAACAGAAGAAGTGAAAAACTTTTCATAATCAGTCTCCTTTACCCATAAATTTAAATTTTCCCCAGAGGGAGTGATTGTGATTTTTCCCCATGGTCATGGAGAAGGAGGAGTATTCCGAATTCTGTTTGAGTCCTGAAAGTTTGTTGTTGACAAAATTTCCGAACCAGGAAGTATAGGGACGGGGAGGCGCGGTACGGTGAAGTCCGGCAAAGGGAATGAATATTTCACAGGACCAGCGGTTTTTTTCAACAGAGACGGCACGTTTCAATCCGGGACACTCCCATTTTGAATCGAGGGCGGCTTCCATGGGTTTTTCAACTTTGTAACTGTCAACAAAATCGTTCCCCGGGGAGAGCGCAAACTGATAATAGGTTGCTTTTTCAACGCCGGGAGAGAGGAAGAATTCAATGTTGTCGCTGTCAAACCAGACATCACCTTTGTTGATACGGGGACTTCCTGAGCAGGTGAAGCCAAGATAAATACCGTTCTTATCCCAGGCAAGACGGGGCTGAGGTTCGGAGGGAAGAGGTCCGCCCTGACCTTTTGCCTGCTGCATGGGCATAACTTGAACGCGTTTCCAGATACCTTCGGAGAGTTTTCCGTCAATTGTGATTTTTTCATTTGCCGCCAACTGCTTGACCTGATAGGTCGGAATGCTCATGGTACAGTAGGCTCTGGCGGCAATAAAGTCTTTCTGCCAGGGCTGGGCAAAAAATTCAACTCTTCTGCGTTCAATGCTGCCGGGGGCTGTGGCAGCAAGGGCATCTTTGAGCATTTTTTCAAGTTTTGCGACAGTCGGGAGATTGTAGGCACTGTAAAGAACGGCGGGAGTTACATTGGTGTTTGCCGAGTCGCCCGCGCGGTTGATACCTGAAATGGCAGCTTTTTCCCAACGTTCAACGAGGAGAGCATAGAAATTCTGAAGAATTTTTCCTGCTTTTTTACCGTAGAGTTTTTCCCAGTGTTCATTGAGGGCGGCATCAACATCAAAACCGGGATTCCAGAAGAGGCGGTAGACAGGATAGTAGGAATAGTAAAATTCCCAGCGCAGACCGGAGGCATCCATGAATAGACCGTCATCGGCGAGCCAGGGACCGACACAGGCAAGGAAATCTTTCATATATCTGCCCTGTATGGCCTGGGTGAACGCATTGCCCTGTGAACCGTAAGTCCAGGCGGAAACGCCGCGGTTGCCCAGAACTTTGTACCAGGTGCTGAAAGTTTCTTTCCACATTTTCTGAGAGGCTTCAGCTTTTGCCATGACGATACGTCCCATACAGACCTGAAAGTCGATGTTGTCGGGAATATCTTTACATACGAGAGGGGGCAGTGTGTAGTTGTGATAGGCAAGAACGCTCAGACGTTTGCCGGGAAGCTGTTTTTTGAGTTCTTTGCCGATCCATGAATAGAAGTTGACGTAAAGATCAGAGAGCTTTCCGCTGGCACTGTTTCTGCGGGATTCCGGGAAGAGGTGCTTGTTCTTTTCGGACATCAGATCACGGACAAAGGTATCCGCCTGTCCGAAAATCACATATTCGGAGTTGGGAGGATACCAGGATTTTCCGGCTTTGTTGCGCCAGGGCGCGCGCCATTTGCCGTCGGTATCGTAGAACTTTTTATAGGAGTCAACGAGAAGTTTGGCAAGTTCCGGATTGGTGATATCCATTAAATTGCCGATGTGAGTGGCGGGGTTGTAGTACATGTAACCGGTTCTGTCGCGGAAGAAAATAGTTTCCTTTTTATCGGGGAAAGCCGCAAGCAGAAAATGGGGGTCGGGGGAGTGACAGGCTTCAACCCATCTGGTGGACATGGCAAGACGCCAGGCATTGTCAAAACGGTTGATTTTGGCAAAACCTTTCCAGTGTTTCCAGAAAGACGCCATGCGGTGATTGTATCCCCAGTTGAAACGGTTGCGGTACTTGGGACCATCGGTGTAGGCAACGGGTTTGAGCAGGAGATTCCGGATTTTGGGCGCAACGATACCGGCACCGGGATAGTAGTAACGGATTCCCAGAACACATTCAATAAAGTCGTAAGTTCCGTTGAGGGTTCCGTTGATGCGGTAACGCGCCCAGTCCATGTGGTTGTAACTGCCGGGGATGGCGGAACCGTCATGTCCGGCAATGATGACGCCTTTGTCAAAACTTCTGACGGTGAAACCCTCTTTGGGCAGAGCCGCAAGATCAAGTTTCAATTTATCGGAAACGGAACTTTTTCCCAATGCGATGATAAATTGAGCTTTTTTTGCTTCGGGAGAATCAGGAGAAACTGCCTGCGGTTTTTTTCCGGTGGTTCTGATAAAAGCATCCTGCAAAGCCTGGACGGCGAGGGTGACGGACTTCCATTCCCTGTGCATTTTTTTGTTTTCAACTGCAAGATCGCAGACGTTGACAAAAATCAGTTTGTCGTTTTTGTCCAGCGGAATATCAGCGTGTTCTGCCGGCTTTTCAAATTTAACGGGATTGAGTGCCCTGTTGGCATAAAACTCTTTTGCCTGAAGGCACAGCTGCAAAATGCTGACGGCAGAAAAAATCAAGAGATATTTTATCATTTGTCACCTTCTGATTTGAAAATTTTATCTGCAAAATTATAATATTGTTCCCAGTCACAAGTGGTGATACCGTGTTTTCCGGTTTTGCAATGATAACCGATTTCTTCACCGATGTGGGTATCAAGCGGAGGACGAACTGTTGTATTCAATCCCTTTTTGCCGTAAAGGTTCCAGACTTTTGATGCCGCCTGAGCAGAAAGAAATTCGCCTTTGGGATCAGCGACATCATCCAGACTTGAACTTGCCACATAAAGATAACGCGGAGCAACTGCCCCCAGCACCTGGTGCTGATCAAAGGGCAGTTTGCAGGGATCATCCACATAATCCACCAGATTTCCGGCAACCCAGGCGCGTTTTTCCCAGAAAAGGATTCTCAGCGTTTCACCGAAGTTGCGGCGCGAAAGAGACGCTCCGCCGCAGCCGGAGTTATTGGAAATAACCAGTTTGAAACGTTCATCGCACACCCCTGCCCAGAGGGCGGCTTTGCCGTTGCGGGAGTGTCCCAGAACGGCGGCTCTGTCTGCATCAACCAGGGGTTCTTTTTCAAGGGCGTCAAGCATACGGGACAATCCCCATGCCCAGGCGCCGATCTGAGTCAATTTGCGTCTCCAACCGTTGCCTTTCTGTTCGGCAAAAGGTACTTCATACTCTGAACGCAAATCTTTATCATCGTAGAAAAGAGTGAAAACACTTGCTTTTAATCCGTTGAGGTGATCGGGACAGATTTCTCCGTAACAGGCGGTCGCAACGGCGTATCCGCGCTTCATTGCTTCAACGTAGTTCCAGGTGTCCAGACGGGCACAGCGTGCAGTGCAGGGGGTTATGAACGGTTCCAGATAAGAATAGTTCATTGCGCGTGTCTGCCGGACATCATCTTCAGGGGTGTTCGCCTGATTGCCGCTGAAATTAAGTCCCACAAAGACGGGCGGGGGGACTTTGGCATTTTTCGGCACATAAAGCAGCATATCAAAATCAAACGTTTTGCCGTTGTTCATGGCGCAATGGAGACGGATTTCTTTGCGGACAGCCAATCCGTCAAGGGCATTGTCTTTTTCAGAGAGAAGTTCCAGCTCCAGTTTATCCGGAGCCGGCGGCATTTCGCCGTAGAGGATATCTTTGAACTGCTGCACAAGGAGCGGACGTTCAACATTTTCCCATTCTTCAACTGTCTGAGATTTTATTTCAGGCAGAGTGTAGGTGCGGACCTTTTCTTCGTCGCGGTTGAATTCATTTTTCCAGAGGGCTTCGGTGTAGACTGCTGTTTGCAGAAAAGCTCTTGCCGCGCCGTCATTATCCGGCGAAATATATTTGTTATCCATAAAAAATCCTGAGTTGAAATTTTTGTATTGATCAAAAAATAATATCAAATGCCGCCGTGCCACATGAGTACGTTGTTGGCGTAGATGGTAAGATCTCCGTCACCGATGGCGTTTACCTGCAGCTCAGCGCGTGAAATATTGCGGACGTGACCGTCGGCAAATACGGCATTGGTGGAGTTTTGATGACGGTTGGTTGAAATGTGTTTTCCGTCATTGTAGAGTAAAGAACTGCCGTCAGTGCGTTCACTGGTCATATCCGGAATGCCGTCGAGTCCGTCTTTGTTGGCATTGAAAGATGAGTCCATGATCATTGCCTTGCCGCTGGCGGTTCTGATTGCAGAAAATTTGGCAGGAGTCCGTTGCTTGTAAACAGCCTGATTGGTATTATAACGCATTCCCCCCATACACATACGCAGCATACCGTAAGTTACCATGCCCAGATAATTGATTTTTTTGTTCATTGACGGACAGTTCAACATTCTGGTCAGGTTGTTATCCGGAAAAGTCGTGTAGTTGGGCTTGTCCTCTTTGATGGTGATTTTATCATAGTTGACGCCCATATAAGGCATAATGAAATAGGTCCAGGTTGTTCCTGTAACGCCCTCTATCCTGCGGATCAGGCGGGTTTCATCTGTGATGGCATAAGGAACGATGATATCGTTGTTGTCCTGTGCGTAATTCAGCACAAAACTGCCGACTTGTTTTAAATTGGACAGACAGTTTGTCTTTTTGGCTGTTGCCCGTGCTTTCTGCAAAGCGGGCATAAGCATTGCCGCAAGTATGGCAATAATCGCAATAACAACCAACAGTTCAATCAGCGTGAAACGTTTTTCAGAAGTGTTTGCAAATCGTTGAAAACAAAGAGCAGCCATTTTTTATACCTCATATGGAAAAATACCAATACACCTTCTTTAATATAGTGCATGAAAGAGGATTTTTCAACAAGAGCGTCAGTTGCAGGATATGACCGGAATTTCGTCCTGATGAACGATTTGCGGCGCAATCAATTCGCGGTATCCTGTTCCGTGAGTGCCGGATTTTATATTGTGCATCAGACGGCGGCAGGCGGCACTGCCGAGTTTTTCAGGAAACTGTTCGATGGCAGCGGGACGGTCGGCACCGTTGAGGGAGTTTCCGAAAGAGGTGATGGTAATTTCTTTTTTAAGTTTCCGCACGGCTTTGAGCATGGAGCAGGCGGCATCATCG
>JAZQYS010000240.1:0-5041 GCA_045633645.1 Victivallaceae bacterium
CGTCGTGATCGCAATTATCGCCATTCTTGCCGCGATGCTGATGCCCGCGCTGCAGCAGGCACGAGAGCGCGGACGGGGGATCAGTTGTGTCAGCAATATGAAGCAGCTGGGATTTGCCAACGGTCAGTATATGAGCGATTACAGTTACTATGTTCCCCGTCTGACTGATTACAGCTGGGTGCCGCGTCTTCTGGTTTATTTGGGCGGGGATGTCCGCAGGAATCCTCAAGGGCAGCTGCATGTTCCCAAAACGGCGAATTTCCCGATTTTGCATTGTCCCAGTGCCACTATCCTTCCCAGCGCCAGCGGCGGTTCAAACAGCGTTGGAACAGGATGCAACTACACTTCCAATCACTTTGTTACCGGTAAAGCGATTTGCGAATACCGGAGCAACGGGGGAACCAACTTCAGTCCGTCCGGTTCCAGCAAGGCAGATAAAATCAGACGTGCCAGTCAGGTTTATCTTTTTCTTGAACACTCTGACATGACCACCTGGTACAGCGGCGTGGATGCCAGCGGCTACGATAAATATGGCTACCGCCATCCGGGACGTACCGGATTTACTTTCAGCAAAGATGCTGCCGGTAAGGATGTACCCAACAGCGCCCGTATCAACGTGACCATGTGTGACGGCAGCGTCAAAACACGCAGCGGCAACATTGGACTGATTCAGGAGCTTGCCAACAATTGGAACATCAGTCAGGCTGCTGATTGGTCAGATGCTTACGATATTTAATAATAAATATTTACAGGAGGAAAAATGAAACACCTTTTACTGTGCCTGTTTTGTGCAGCTTTTACCCTCGGGGCGGAAAACTATTATAAGCTGCCTGATGTCAAATTGATCCATGACGGATGGTCCTTTCACTATCAGCCGCTTCATAAGGGAATGACGCCCTCCCGTCAATATGTTGCCACAACTGAAAGTATCCGCCGCGATGTGGAAATGATGGAAAAGAATATTCCCGGCAGCGGTATTGTTATCCGCTTTTTCTCTGATAAAAAATGCTCCGGGGGAAAATCTTATAACGTGAGTGCCGTTTTCGGCGGAGATCTGCTCAAATATGAATACTTTAAAAAGGATATAGAAAATCTCCGCAATACCAAATTCAAAAAGTTCACCGACAACTTTCTGGGGCTTACTGTCAGTCCCGGCAATGTGGACTGGTTTGATGACAAGGCATGGGCAGTTGTCTGCAACAACCACAAGGTCGTTTCCCGCATTGCCAGAGAAACCCGGATGGTCGGCTTGAAACTGGATATTGAAGAATACGGAAAAAATACCATGTGGCGTTTCAAGCCGCAAAATGGACGCTCTCTGGAAGAAACTGTCAAAAAGGTGCGTCAGCGCGGACGGGAATTCGGCAAGGCAATTTTCAGTGAATTTCCCAATGTGCATTTGCTGTGTTACTGGTGGCTGTCTCTTGCCCGTACCAAAAATGATATCTTCCACATGGATCGTGCCGAATATATGGTCGCACCCTTTGTCAACGGTATGTATGATGTGATGCCTGAGGGCGTTACTATCCACGAAGGAAACGAATCCTGCGCCTACCGTTCCAACAATGAAACGGAATTCAATCACTTGTCTATTGACTTGCGCAAGAACTTTCTGCGTTGTCTGGACCCGAAAAATCTGAGAAAATACCGGGCACAGACCCTGCTTGCTCCGGGACTTTATCTTGACCCGCATTTCAGCGGAAAAGCCAATTTCTGGAGCAATCAGCTGAAACCGGATCTGCAGAAAATGGGCGGTGTGAAACTTCTTAAACGCAACATCGTTCAGGCGGCTGAAGTTGCGGATATGTATGTCTGGCTGTGGCATGAACGTTTTGCCTGGTATCCCAGTCATCACCCTGCCAAGGTTCAGGATGTGAACAAAATCGCCCCGAAATTGACTGAAGATATTGATCTTCTGCTCAAACCCATGCCGCGTGCAGCTCAATTGGTCAAGGAGCGCAAACTGCGCAATCTGGTGAGAAACGGAGACTTTTCCACTCCCGGCAAAGGCAAACAGGCTTTGGCATTTTTCAGCGAATGGTACAGTAAAAAACAGGGCAAATTTTTTCACAAAAACGTCAAAGGCAACGGTGTTGCGGCTGCTTCCGGCGTTACCAGTTCCTGCATTATGCAGAACTTTAAAGCAAAATCCGGAGAAATGTACCTTGTCCGCTGCAAGGGCGGAAATTTGGGTAAAAATACGACGGCTGTCGCCAAAATCACCGTTTCCTGGAAGATGCCCGGCGGAGAACGTTTTGCCGATTATCTGAACCGCGGATATGTTTTCCGCAGGGGGCTGAATAAACTGGAACAGACAGAATTTACCGTCGTCGTTCCCGAAGGCGCAGAAACCCTTGAACTTATGCTCAGCGCCGGAAATTGTCAGAAAGGCGATGAAATCCAATTTGACGATCTTGAACTTTACAAACTCGTTGATTGAAATCAAACATCGTTAAAATAAAAACAGCGGACAGATTTGAAATGTCCGCTGTTTTTTTTGAGATGTTCTACAGGAAGGGGATTGGACTTTTAATTTCCCCAGATGATATTGCAGGGTAACGCTGCTGCAAGGGTAGTGTCCGGTATTTTGCGCACATTTTAGAGATTTAATTGTAATTTCATTCCCGGGAGTGTACATTATATGCGGTTTTTATTTAACAGGGGCAATTTTAAAACTCCTTGAAAATCTTAAAGCGTATCTGCTTTGATTTGTAAAAGGGGCATTGCTTCATCTGATTTAATTAAGGAATATAACAATGAATTTTTCTTCCGGTATGCAGATACTGGACTGGTGCGTTTTCGGCGCAACAGTGGTCGGTTTGATTTCTCTGTTGATTTTTTGTCAGCGTTTTTCCCGCAGCATTTCTGATTTCCTTTCCGCCAGCCGCTGTGCGGGGAGATATCTGCTCTGTGTTGCTCAGGGCGCAATCAGCTGGGATGTCATCGGCGCAGTCGCCGTTTTTGAAATGTTTTACGAAGCAGGATTCACCAGTCAGTGGTGGGCGATGTTGACCGGACCTACCGGATTGATTCTGTCGCTGTTCGGATGGGTTACATACCGCTTGAGGGAAACCCGCTGTTATACGGTTGCTCAGTTCTTTGAAGTGCGGTACAGCCGCAGATTCCGTATCTGTGCCGGAATCATTACCTGGTTGAGCGGTGTTGTCAACTTCGGAATTTTTCCCGCTATTTCCATCCGATTTATCATGTTCTTCTGTCAATTCCCCGAACATGTCATGCTCGGAGGAGTCAATGTTGACGTGTATCTTGCCCTTTTAATCGCCTATGTGGCTATGGCTTCAAGTTTTGCCATTTTCGGCGGACAAATCGCTATTATGATTACCGACTTTGTGCAGGCGGCTGTCTGCAATCTCTCTTTTATCGCCTTTATTTTCTTTATCTTTAAATTGGGAGACTGGGATATTTCCGGTGGAATGGTCTCCTGGGATCAGATGTCAAAAGCTCTGGATATGGCAAAGCCGGGTATGAGTCAGGTCAATCCCTATGACTGCAGCAAACTGCCTGACTTCAATATGTGGTACTTTTTAATCGGTATTTTCGGTTCCATTTACGGACGCGGTACCTGGCAGGGATCTATGGGATACGCTTCTGCCGCTTTAACGCCACACGAAAGCAAGATGGCGGGATTGCTGGGAACATGGCGCGGATTGACGATGAGTCTTTTGCTGACTCTTTTCCCGCTGGCTGTGATCGTCTTTATGAGATGTCCGGAGTTTGCTCCGCTTAAAGAGGCAATTGACGCGCGTCTGCTTTCGGTTGAGTCTCCGCAGCTGCGTTCTCAGGGACTTGTTCCCGTTGCCATGTCGCTGGTTCTGCCCGTCGGTATGGTCGGACTTTTCCTTTCTGTCATGTTTGCCGGAATGATCAGTACCGATGACAGTTACATGCACAGTTGGGGCAGTATCTTTGTTCAGGATGTTCTGATGCCTTTTAAAAAGAAACCCTTTACGCCGAAACAGCATTTGCTTGCCTTGCGTCTTTCGATTGTCGGTGTTGGCATTTTTGCCGTTGCATTCAGTTATTTCTTCCGTCAGACGGAATATATTTTTATGTTCTTTGCCATAACTGGAGCCATTATCAGCGGTGCCGGTGCTGTGATGATCGGCGGATTGTATTGGAAATACGGTACGACGCTTGCCGCCTGGGTTGCTTATCTTCTGGGATCTGTTCTGGCTGTTTCCGGAATCATTCTTCAGCAGGTCTGGCGTTTCAAAGACGGTTCGGGACTTGCAAAATTCCTCAATGACACATTCCATTGGGAGTGGGTTGCAAACAATATGAACAAATTCCCTCTGAACGGCAGGGTGATGAGTTTTTATATCATGCTCTGCTGTCTGGCGGCTTATGTGGGTATTTCTCTGCTTCAGCACGCACTTAAAAAGGCGCAGGTATTCAATCTTGAAAAGATGCTGCACCGCGGTATTTACGATGTCCACAACGAACATCAGACAAAGGGCAAGACCCGTTTCTGGGAACGTCTGTTGGGATTTACCCCCGAATTTTCTTTCGGGGACAAATGTATCAGTATAGCAAGTATCGCCTGGACAGCCGGCTGGTTTCTGGTTTTTCTGATTTTCACCATCGCCTACTTTGCCGGTGCAAGCACTGTTGACGGCGTGTTTATCGGCGGTGTTTCTCAGGAGGGATGGAAACTTTTATGGAAGTGGAAACTCTATATCATTCTGGTACTGGGAGTCACCTGTACGCTCTGGCTGGCTGCGGGCGGATTTATTGATATGATAAAACTCTTTAAGCGGTTGAAAACGATGGTCCGCAACGATGCCGACAACGGCTCTGTGCAGGACGGCTCCAATGCGGAATAACGGCAGAAAATACTCACTCTTCACCAATACGCCGCTTTTTTGAAAGGCTCTGTTCCCTGTACGGGCAGGTAAATATTCATAGACAGAATTATTGAATGTCTCTTAACAAAATACGCCGCTTTTTTTGAAAAAGGGATAGGGGGTTCGGGGGGAAGGGAAAAAGCTTTTTTTTCTCGAGAAAAAAAGATTTTTCCCTT
>JAZQYS010000241.1:0-3488 GCA_045633645.1 Victivallaceae bacterium
CCATCATCGCAATTTTAGCGGCAATGCTGATGCCGGCACTGCAAAAAGCCCGGGAATCAGCAAGAACAGTCAGCTGCACCAACAATTTCAAACAAATAGGTCTGAGCAATCACAGTTACATGATGTCCCACGATGACTGGATTGTCCCCGCCCAGCTTGCCTATCAGGGCGACAGCTGGTTTCAACTTCTGGTTCCGCATGGTGCGATTCTCAAAGGAATCAACCGGGCAGGAACCAGGGGCAGTACCTTTGCCTGTCCCAGCGAGCCGGTTCCATTCGGCTGGACAAAAGTCAACGGGACACTCGTGGAATTCGGCTACACCCACTACCTGGTCAACGCTTATCTGACCGGACGTCCATACTCCACTTCTGAATACAACGACAACTACTGGACAAAACTTTCACGTTTAAGAAATCCCGGCAAAACTCTCCTCGCCAGTGAAAGCATTCAAAAGGGCAAATTTTTCACGAAGTACACCACAGATTTCTCTTATCGCCACAACTCAAACGGACTGAATACGCAAATGGGTACCGGACAGGTCAATATCCTTTACGTTGACGGCAGAGCGGCAACTGCAAGTGCTGTATATCACCGCTCAATTTATTCAACAACGCCGACCCGTGAAGGGCTGGAGTGGGATAACGTAAAATCCAAAACCGGAGTCGGTACTCCGATCTTTCTGTAAGACACAGACAAAAAAGATGGTAAAAAGTGCTGTCTGCAAGATAAAATTGACTTGAATAATCAACGTCCGGGCAGTATATTATAGGAATTGCACGCATACACTGAAGGCGGTAAACATGATGCTTATGGTCAATCCTCTGGACCTGGGAGCTGATTGATTGCCGTACCGGCGGTAAAAAATAACGTGGCTGTTACGCCGGAGCTTCAAAAAAATGCGGTAATAGACTAAACAAAAAATAGAGGTAAAAATTTTATGGTCAGAATCAGATTAAAGCGTACCGGTACCCGCAATCAGTCCTGTTTCCGGGTGGTGGTTATGGATCAGCGTTCCAGCCGTGACGGAAAAGCGATTGAAGAGCTGGGCTACTATGATCCCTGCAGAAAAGTTGAAGATATCAATCTTGAACGCGCAGATTACTGGAAAGGCGTCGGCGCCGTGATTTCCGAGACTGTTCAGGACATCATCGACCGCAAACGCAACGGCATCGTCCTCAAGGATCGTGTCCGCAAGCCGAGCGTGTCCAAGAAAGTCGCCGCCCGCATCAAGGCCGAAGAAGAAGCCAAAGCCAAAGCTGCAGAAGAAGCCGCTGCCGCAGCAGCCGCTGCTGAAGCCGCTCCGGAGGCTGCCCCCGAAGCTTAATTTGAAACTTCGTGAGATTGAATTATGTTCAAGAAGTTAATGGGTTTGATTTTCGGTTCGTCCAACGATAAGTCCTGCGGTTGCGGCTGCGGTTGCGGAAAAGAACTTTCCGGCAGCATCCGCGATCTCGAAGGATTTGTTGAATATGTGGTCAAGGCCCTGGTTGACTATCCTGAAGAAGTCAGCATTGAAACGACCGAAACCAACGAAGGCGCGGCTATCAAAATCCGTTGCCGTAAGGAAGATATCGGTAAGATCGTCGGCAAGCGCGGCAAGATCATCATGTCTATCCGTTCTCTTGTCAGCGGCGCAGCGGGACGTCAGCACAAGCGCGTCTCCGTTGATGTGCTGGATTGATCTTATTTGAATTTCAGGAGGCGGCGTTGTGCGAATAGATGTACTGACGTTGTTTCCGGAGTTGTTTCCCGGACCACTGGGAGAAAGCATCATAGGGCGTGCTTCAGAACGCAATTTACTGGAGCTCGGCACCGTCGATATAAGAAACTTTGCGCTTGACGCGCGGGGAACTGTTGACGACAAACCCTATGGCGGCGGACCGGGAATGTTGATGATGGCGGAGCCGGTGGTATCCGCAATAGAGTCGGTAAAAAAGGAGAACAGTCTGGTTATCCTGACTACTCCGAGAGGCAGAGTGTTCAATCAGAGCCTTGCAAAGGAACTGGCAAATTACGAACACCTTGTTATCATTACCGGACACTATGAAGGTGTTGACGAGCGTGCAATAGAGCTTGCAGTTGATATGGAAATCTCCCTCGGGGATTTCGTTTTAACCAGCGGAGTTCTTCCTGCGATGATTATCACAGACGCCGTTGCAAGATTACTGCCGGGAGTGCTGGGTGATGATGCATCAAGTGTTGATGAGTCACACTCCGGTAATCTGTTGGAGTATCCGCAATATACGCGTCCGACAGAGTTTCGCGGTCTCCGGGTTCCGGAGGTTCTTTTGAGCGGCGACCACGGTAAAATTGCCAAATTCAGGCAGAAACAACGTGAGAGCCTCACCAGAGAACGCCGGCCGGATATGTGGGAAAATTTTATGAGTCAAACGGAAAAAGAGGTTTGAAAATGACGATATTGGACAAAATCCGTAAAGAGCAGGTTCGTGAGAACCGTCATGAGTTCAACGTCGGCGACACCGTCAAAATTTCGGTGAAGATCGTCGAGGGCGACAATGAACGTATTCAGCAGTTCCAGGGTGTCGTGATCGCAAGACGCGGCTCCGGCATCGAAGAGACCTTCACGGTTCGCCGTGTTCAGGCCGGACAGGGTGTCGAGCGTGTGTTCCCGATCAACAGCCCCCGTCTGGAAAAGGTGGAAGTCATCCGTCGTGGTGCTGTCCGCCGTGCCAAACTGTACTATCTCCGCGACAAAGTCGGTCGCGATGCCCGTGTCAAAGAACGTCGTGTCAAGTAAGTCCGACCGTTCCTGCCGCAAAGGCATTACACAGGATCATGAACTCCTCTGCACGGAGCGCGAGCTCCGTTCAGAGGGTTTTTGTTTTATTGCAGGCGTAGACGAAGCCGGTCGCGGACCGTTAGCGGGTCCCGTTGTTGCAGCGGCAGTCATTCTGCCTGACATTCCGGAACTTCCCGGATTCTTTGACTCCAAGCAGCTTTCAGACTGCGACCGCAGAAAACTGCGTGACGAACTGCTTGCGCTGCCGGAGTGTTATCACAGCGTGGTTGAAGTAAGAGCTTCGATCATTGATCAAATCAACATCCTCAACGCCACCCATCAGGCGATGCGTCAGGCGGTTTTGAATTTACAGAAACAGGCAGACTTCGTTCTCGTTGACGGACTGCCCGTCAAAGGTTTCGCCGTCCCCTGCCGTAATCTCGTAAAAGGCGACGCCCGTTCCGCCAGCATTGCGGCGGCAAGCATCCTTGCCAAAGTTCACCGCGACGAATTGATGGAAGAATACGACAAACTCTATCCCGGTTACGGCTTTGCTTCACACATGGGTTACGGAACCCCCGCACACCTTGAAGCCTTGAAAACCCTCGGTCCCTGCCCGATCCACAGAATGACCTTCCGTCCGGTACGCGAACTGCTCTCCCCTCCCCCGGAGCAGTTGGAACTTTTCTGATAAAGAGCGGATGGTACCCGGGGAGAGGAGAAAAACTTTTTTTCACGAGAAAAAAA
>JAZQYS010000242.1:0-1626 GCA_045633645.1 Victivallaceae bacterium
GAATCACTTGTGCTACCGTTACACCACGGGACTGCGAACAGTGTATAATATACGCCTTCTGAAAAAAAATGCAAGCAAAAATTTAAAAAAAATCGCCTTTTTTTGCGTATTCTTCAAAAAAAATGCTTTTGCCGATTGTAAAAACAGACTTTTGCGCTATATTTTAGAATGTAGAAAAACAGTTTTAAACCAATATACAGAGGTTGAATATGGCAAAGACTCCGAAATTCACGGTTTTACACGAGCAGCACCGGGGAAAGACCTTTGAACTTGAAAAAGATGTTATTTCCATCGGCCGCCGCGACGGCATGGATATTTGTATCAAAGATCCGAGCATGAGCGGTCACCATGCAGATTTGATCAAAACGGAACGGGAAGACGGCAAGAGCGTCTATATTCTGCGCGACAACAACAGCAGTAACGGAACCCGTATCAACAATATTCCGATTGAAGAGCAGGAACTTGTTTCATCAGATTTGATTCTTTTCGGAATGGTTGAAGTCCTCTACGACGGTGAAGATGACGGCAGTGCCAATTCATTTGCTCCGTCAACGCACACAATCGACCTTTCAAGCATTGACAGCAATATGTCAACAGTCCCCAACGTGGGCAGTCTGAACCCCTTTGCCGAGGCTGAAGCAAAGAGACACACGCTGATTACCCGTCTGCTTATTGCAGCAGGTATCATCATGGCTCTGACAGTGATTGCAGTCATCGTCATGGCTTTAAAAGAGGTCGCTTCTGCGTCATAAAAAGAACGTTCCTTAAAAACAATATAATATAAAGAAACTTTCCGGCGGCAGGAGTTGCTCAAGGCATCACTGCCGCCGTAACATAACAGGAGAAATTAATGGAAAACGAAAAACAGCCGGAAAACAAATCCCCTGAACCGCAGAACAAAAAACCCGCCAAACAGCGCCGCGCTCCCAAAGCGGCAATCGTCTGGCTGGTCATTCTTCTGGCATTGGGCGGACTTCTGCTTTTCCGTGACTCCGGCTCATCACGCAAAACCGATCTCAACCAGACAGAATTTGAACAGAGCCTTGCAGCCGGAAAAATCGTCAGTGCCGTTCTTGTCAATGAAAACGACAATGTTTTCACAGTTGAAGGACGCATCAAGCTTACCGGAATTGACAGCAAAAACAGTAAAGACGGTACCGGTTTTTACCGTTCAAGAGTCATCTTTTCAGAAAAACTCAATAACCTTCTGAGTAAAACCAGCGTCAAAATCGGCAGCAACAACAACGGCTTGTGGAACTTTCTCCTGATGGGTATTCTGCCCGTACTGCTGATTGTCGGCGTAATTTACTTTATCTCAATGCGTCAGATGCGCGGCGGTCAGGGAGCAATGGATTTCGGCAAGAGCAAAGCCCGCATGATTCCGCCGGATGAACTCAACGTCAAATTTGACGACATTGCCGGTGCAGATGAAGCCAAAGAAGAAATTCAGGAAATCGTGGAGTATCTCCGCGACCCTATCCGTTTTCAGCTTATCGGCGGCAAGATTCCCAAGGGCTGCCTTCTGGTGGGTAATCCGGGAACAGGTAAAACCCTGATGGCAAAGGCTGTTGCCTGCGAAGCGGGTGTACCGTTCTTTTCAATCAGCGGTTCAGACTTTGTTGAAAT
>JAZQYS010000243.1:0-4018 GCA_045633645.1 Victivallaceae bacterium
ACAGGATCAGGTCATAATCTTTTTCAAGTTCAGACAGAGAACGTTTTCCGCGCCAGTAATCATTGGCTCCCAGTCCGATGATCAGATAAGCCGCCCGGTGTTTGAGCACAGCTGACTCCAGCCTTGCCAAACCGCCGCTGATGGTATCGCCGCCTTTGCCGCTGTTGATGAATTTATAAGCGGGCAGAGATTTCTGCGGCATATTGAAATGCTTGCCGATGCCGGAGCGGATATCTCTGCCCGGGATAAATACGGAAACAATGTTTTGCTGGCAGCAGAACCCCGGTTCAAAGACGTTGCCTGTCTGGCACACCACCTTGCCCTGAACACGCAGGGCATCATTCAATGTGTGATTGTGGTATCTTGGATTGTTGCTTACAATTTTGCTTACATTTTGCTTACATTTCGTGTAAGCAAATCGTAAGCAGAAAGTCAAATCATCAACCTTAACCAATAGATACCAGAGTTGTCAAGAGTGGTGAGATGTAAGCGTAAAACGTTGATTTTGAGCAAGAAAAAAGGACTTGCGTTAACAAGTCCTGTAAAAATCATTGGTAGCGGGGGCTGGACCTTTTGGCTGAAAAACCGCAACTGCTTCATCTCATGCATCTTACGATTGTTGAACAACTTGCAGCTTAAAATTTGTTCCCACATTGTGGGAAATTTGTGGGAACTTTTTTTACTGCCGATGTTACAAAATAGCACTGCATTATCCACTTTTCAAGCCATAAAAAATAACCGTCAGTTTCTATCCGTACAGCTATATCTTTCCTGCAGATCGCCCTTGGATGCCTACTGGTTGTGAACTTGGGCGAAATAAACAGTAACAGCCTTATTTTACTTAAAACTGCCACTTTTTCAGGCATAATACCCCGGACGGGATAGTCCCGTTCTGAAAAACATCAATCTAATGGAGGTATTATGCAAAAAACTTACCAGAGCAAGTCCGGTGGAACTTATTTCTTCGCCGGACTTCTTTTTGCCCTCGTTCTGGGGGCGTGCGGCTACTGGATGCTGCACAAAGGAACGCTCATCGAGGAGAAGGCTGCGCCACGGAAACCTGACATCGCTGAACTCGATGCCAGAGCAAAGCCCCACTTTGACCGGGCAAAGCAGAACATCCCGGCTGTCGTGGAAGAGCTGACCAGTTACAGCAGTATGGTTAAATTCTGTTACCTTGCCAGTTGCGACAAGCTTTCCGGAGGCAACCGGGCGCAGGAGTATCTGTCTTCAGTTATCAATGCCCGGATCATTGATCCCTGCCGTGAAGGTGCGAAAGTCTATGGCTGTGACGTGAACCCGGTAAGTTTCCAGAAGCACATCGCAGAACTCAACAGCGATGCAGTCGTGGCTTCAGCCTATGCTGCAAGCGGACTGATGCTTGAGGCGGTCTTTATGAAATCAACCATAAAGGCATTCACCTCGGTACTGGGGGCAATCAGTTCACGCCTTGCTGCTGCCTACGGTACAGGAGCCGCCTGTGCAGTGGCTGATGGTCCATTCCCCATTGGCGACACTATCGCCGTACTGTTGGCAACTGGCGGTACAGCGTGGTGTGCCTACGATCTCTGGCAGGCGAAGGCTCAACTTCATTCAGAGCTGACTGCGGTACTGCTGCAATCCATCGACAACTGCCGTGAGGCAAGCAGAAAGGTGGCTCTGGAATGAAACTCATCCTTGCGGCTATCCTCTCTGCTCTCTCAATCATTGCTTCGGCTGCTCCCCATCGGGTACATCGTCCACGGGTACGGCATCGACCGGTGAAAACTATTGAAGTCGTCCGTAAAGTTCCGTGGCAGACGGTCGCTGCCGGTGGCGTGGCTGCCGGAACTGTGATTGCTGCCTACAAGATTAGTGACGGCGTAGAGGATGGACTCAAAACTGTGGCTGAAGAAAAGCCAGAAGCCTTCACCGATTCGTTGTCGGTACTCACCTGGCCGCTCCGTTGGGCGGTCTTGATCGCTCTCCTTTGCTCCGGATACTTTATCTGGCGCAGAATAAAAAAATACTTCAATACGAAAGGTTATAAAAATGAAGATCACCAAAAATGAATTGTCCCGTGCCCTGCGTGTGTTGGGCAAAGTCGTCTGCCAGACCAGCCCTGTGGAACTGTACCGCTCTATCCGCTTTGTTGGAGATGAGTGCAGTATCCGGGCAATGGCTGCTGACGGAGTTGAATCTGTGTCAGTCAAACTTGAAGCCTTTGCTGACAGCGCAATCGACTTCTGCGTTCCCTTCAAGGAACTTAAAGAGCAGATCCGCAGCAGTCGCAGTGAGTTCATGGAGCTTGCAGGGAAGTACCTTGCTTACCCTGAACCAGAGGAACCTGCATCCGAGGTAGTCCCGGTGGTACTGCCTGCCAACTTCGGGGAACTGCTCTCACAGGCAGCTCCCATCGTTGATCGTGGCAACTACCGGAGGGTACTGCAAGGCATCAACCTTTCCAGTGCCGGTGTTACAGTCACCGATGGCAAACAGCTGCTTCATCTGCCGACACCGCTTTCGCTCACTAAAGAGGTAACAATTCCGTTTCCTGCCGCGCTGTTGGTCGCCAAGGTCGATGAAATGGGTACGCTCCGCACTTGGGACAACCTCTTTCTGCTTGAGGTCGGCAACTTCAAATGGTACGGCAAGCTGCTGGATGGTCAGTATCCCAACTGGCGGGGAGTCATCCCCGGAGCTCAAGCATTGAATTACAGCATTATTCTGGATGATCCTGCCGCAGTCATTGACTGGGTGAAAAATATTCCCAGTCAGAAGAACACCAACGGTGTGGAACTCAACGTAACGCCCCACGGAGTAACGCTGGTTTCCTGCATTCAGACGGAGTATCAACTTTCAACATCCGCCACTGTTAGTGGAGTTACTCCCCGGGCGGTGCTGACGCTCGATCGTGAAATCCTGTTGCGAATGCTGCTGCAGGGTTACACCACTTTCAAAGCCAACTCTGACGGGCAGATGCCGGTGCTGGCTTGCGGCGGTGACGGTCAGTACATCGCTATGCCGATCAGAACAATCAAAACCAATCCCAACTATAAGGAAGAAAATAAAATGGAACATGAAAACACCCCTGTCGTGGAGCAGACTGCTCCGGTCGCAAATCCCCTTGATGAACTCGGTACAGCCATTGAGGAATTCAAACTCAAGATCAAAGCGATGCTGGATGAATCAACCGTACTGAGCCGCAAGGTTAAGGAAGTTGCTCTCTCTCAGAAACAGAAAGAACGTGACTTCATCCAAGCCCGCCGTGCCATTGAACGCATCCGCATGGCGATCTGAACCGACACCACCCCCACGAAGCCCCGGCAGTCCGGGGCTTTTTCATTTTAAGGAGAATACAAAATGTTGAAACTCAATGCAAGTTATTCCAAGAAAGTCCCTGCCGAGGGCGAATACACCAGTCAGAGTTACCATGCTTCGATTGAAGTGGAACTTCCGGACGGGCTCAACTCCGAGCAGCTCAATGGCAAGATCCACGAAACCTTCGCTTTGGTGCGTAACAGCGTTGAAGCGGAGCTGCACGGTGCGACACCCGCCGTGACTGTTACCACAACGCCAGCGGCCCCGCAAGGCGGTAATACGGGCAATTATAACCACAGCCGCAAGGGCAACAGTAACAACGATGCTCCGGCAAGTCCCAAGCAGATTAAGTTCCTGCTGGATCTGGCACGCAACTGCGGCATAACTCCTGAACAGATCAAAGCCCGCTTCGGCGTGGCGGTGCTGGAAGCTCTCACCCGCACCCAGTGCAGCCGTGCCATTGATGAGTTCAGCGGAAAGGTGGTGGCGTAATGGAGACTGTTGCCAAACTCCGTGAGATGCCCCACTGGTCGTACTCTGCGATGCAGTGCTATCTTTCCTGCCCTCTGAAATACAAATTCCGCTACATTGACAATGCCGAGCCGGAGCGTACCGGCTCCTGCTTCCCCTTCGGCAGAGCGTTCCATGCGGCGTTGTCTGAACGTGCCCGCATTGGAATTGATATGTCGGAGCGTGAGGTCTGCGACGTCTTTGAAGA
>JAZQYS010000244.1:0-10738 GCA_045633645.1 Victivallaceae bacterium
AAAACGGTGTAATCAACCCCCAACAAATACCCCGCTTTTTTTGAAAAGGGTTGGGGTCTGGGGAAGGGGAAAACTTTTTTTTCTCGTGAAAAAAAGTTTTCCCCTTCCCCAGGAACAATCCCCCTTCATCAGAAGATGCAGGGGGTGATGTCTTCGATTTGGACCGGGAGGGTTTGTTTGGTCCGGATGGACTGGATGGCGAGGCGTGCCAGATAGGTGGAACGGAAACCTGCCATTTCGTCGCAGGGGGAGGGTTTATCGTTGAGGATGGCGTCGATGAAGCCGTCCAGCATGGCGCGATGACCCTTATCCACGGTGAGCGGGGTGGTATTTTCGATCAGTTTGCTGTTGGTGCTGTTCTGAACTTTGGCAAAATATTTTGCTTTGAAGTTTTCAAAACCGTCGCCCATTTCGGGATAGGGATCATTCTGCAGGTCAAAAAATTCTTTACCGGCGCCGGGGAAACCGTAGTATTCATTTTCCACAAAATGCAGACAGCGGAAGAGGGCGGCATTGTGGGTCAATTCAAACTGTTCTTTGGGGTAATCAAAGGTACCGGAGCAGGAGAAATCCAGAGTCATGGATGCGCCGCCGTTGAATTTCAGATAGATACCGTGAGAGAGTCTGCTGGAACCCCAGGCGGTGATTTCGCAGGGCAGCTGCGGAGCAAAGAGCCAGCAGGCAAGGTCGATCCAGTGGACGGATTCGCCGATGATTTCACCGCCGCCGGTGAGGGGGTCAAGGTGTCCCAGACCGTAGGAGGAACTTTCATCCTGAATACGGATATTGAGGTGGGCGAGATTTTCTTCGGGCAGCATTTCGCGGACAGTTTCAACATACTGCCAGGGATTGTGCTGCGGATTGGCGGCATGGGCAAGATACTGCTTTTTCAGAGCCTGCATGGCAGGGGACATGCGGCGGTTGAGGTCAACGCAGATTTTGACTTTGCCGCGACGGACGGCACGGATGATTTTGTAAGCTTCTTCATCATACATTGCCATCGGCTTTTCGCAGAAAATGTGCTTTCCGGCTTTGGCGGCGGCTTCTATGATCGGCAGATGAGCTTCGTGACTGGTGGCGATTTTGATGAAGTCAACTTCGGGATCGTTAATGATCTCCATAAAATCGGCAGTGTAACAGGGAACGTTGAATTCCTCAGCCGCAGCACGGGCGTTGTCGATATTGACATCGCAGACGTACTTCAGATGAACAAGCGGATGAGTGGAGAGATTGGGCAAATCCTGATGATGGGCAAATTTGCCGCAACCGATTTGAGCTGCACAGAGAGTTTTTTTCATGATAAAATCCTTTGTTTTATGTTATAAATAAGAAACTTCGTGATTTTGAAATTTTCCTTTGAGAAGCTGATAACTGCAGGGGGTATCCGGTTCGTTCAAGTGCTTGAGCAGAACATCAACTGCCTGACGGCAGAGTTCCCGGGTGTCAAAGAGATAAAGCGGCAGATTCCACAGGTGATCTTCTGAGAACCCGGACGGGGTGATACCGATGGCTTTGCCCAGGGCGGAAAGAGGCATGTTTTTTGACAGCAACGCCTTTTTCAGCAGCTTTATTTCCATGGGGGCAACGGCGACCAGCAGGGAGTCCGGACGGCGGTTGAGAACTTTTTCAAGCGTTTCCTCTTCGTTTTCCCAACGGATGACTTCCACATTTTTTGCAGGCAGTTCCGCACGGGCAAAAGCCTCTTCAATACCCTGAAGCCGTTGAAGTCCGCTTTGATACAAATGCCGTTCACAGAGCAGAACAGAGACATATTTTCCGCCGGAAGCAATGAAACGCTCTGCAATTTCCAGACCGGCATTGAAACCGTCGTAGTGAAGAAAAGAGTGCTTTTTTTCACCGTCGAGAGCATGATCCGCCGCCATGAAGACCAGAGGCCAGGCGACGGGACGTATTTCAAGCAGAGATTGAACCTGAGAACCATCCATCAAAGACCAGATGAGACCGCCGCAGCACTCGGGCATATTCATCGCATTGACGACCTGGGAATACTGGATCTGACTGCTTTCGGCGGCGGAGATAAAAGCGGGACGGAAACCGTGCCGGGATAACTCCTCCTGAAGAGTCTCCATGAAATCAGAATTCATATTCTGCGGTGTGATTGTATCCATGAAAATTGCAATCACGTTGGATTTTCCCTCAGCCATGGCTGCAGTTCTGCGCGGACGGCGGATGAAGGTGCCGCGTTGACGGCTGCGCTCGGCGATACCGCGCTGACGGAGTGCATTGAGAACCTTTGCCCAGGTGATATGACTGATGCCCAGCATACCCGCAAGAACGGTATCCGGCGGCAGACGTGTACCGTCAGGAATCCTGCCGTCTGAAATCATCTGCGACATACTGTCTTGCAGTTGAAGATAGATCGGGCGTCCGGACTCATCGCGTCCGGCAACGATTTTTTTGAGCTCGTCCAGATAATTTTCCATAGCACTTGACTGTTTCCGTGTTTAGTAATATATACTATACTCTTTTTTTCTTTTTTTTCAAGCGGAAACAGAAAAGTAATATCGTTTATATATATCAATACGGAATTGAAAATTATTCGTTTTCCGGCGGAATATACCAGGGTTCGGGAAGATCCCCCTGACGGAACGGGGCAGAAAAGAAACGGTATTTCATCTCTTTGACCTGCCGTTGGATTTTTTTGACATCCAGTTTGCGGATATTCCCTGAAGAGATGATATCCTTTGCGGCATTGCCGGCAAATTCACCAATTGCCATGCAGCTGGCATTGATGCGGGTGGAACTGAATGCTTCAAAATCACAGGAGATACTGCGTCCAGCAACAAGCAGATTGGAAACGTTCTGCGGTGTGATACAGCGGTAAGGAATTCCGTATGGTGCTGAAACAGCCTGTCCCACGCCGGTATGCACGCCGTCGGGACTGTGAACGTCTATATTCCAGACACCCAGAGCGATTTCATCATCAAAACGTCTGCCTGAAAGCACATCATCGGCAGTTAAGATGTAATCACCTTTGATCCTGCGGCTGTCGCGGATACCCATCTGCGGGGCAAAATGACTGATCCAGGCATTTTCAAAACCGGGGATTTCCGTTTTGAAAAAGTTGAGCAGATATTCCGCCTGTTTGATACAGGTGCGGCGCATTTTCGTAAGTCCTGCGGAACTCAACGGATCGGCGTTGACCGCATGGGTCATGTTGACGGCAACTTCATTGGAGTTTTCTCCGTGGGGGACAAACTGGAATACGCTGTGATTGATGGGGACTTGACGGACTTTTGATTTCCAGACCTTGCGCAGTTCCCAATAGTCCTGCATGTGTTCTTTGTCGATACCGCCGATGATGAAAATAAGTGTCGCAGACTGAACTTTTCCGTCTTGTGGTCTGCCCACATCAAAAGGACATCCGGCAAGGGCGCAGGCATCGGCGTCTCCGGTGGCATCAATAAAGAGTTTGGCTCCGATACGGCGGAGTCCCTCTTTCATGGAAACCTGAGCGCAGATAATTCTGTCATTTTCTTTTTCCACGCCGGTCAGCTTGCTGTATCCGTGAAAATCTATGTTGTAAAAATCCAGCAGATCAAAAATTTCACTGACTAAAGTGGAGGGCGGCAGATTGATGTTGCTGCCGCCGGATTGGACCAGAGCCTTGCCGCGGCTGTTGAGACGGTCGGCAAGCGCACGCGGAAAACCTTCTACGGCAACATGCTCCAGGCGGGTAAAACCCGAAATGGAACCGAGTCTGCCGCTTACGGGGATACCGCCGGGTTCGCCGAAATATTCAATCATGCCGACTTTCAGTCCGTTTTCTGCTGCGGCACAGGCGGCGGTGATACCGCCCATGCCCGAACCGCAGACAAGAACATCGTATTCAAAATCAAATGCCATAATTATTTATTCCACAGTTTTTTATATCTGACTTCACCGAGAGAATCCAGAGCTGCACAGATATCGGTTATATGCTCTAATATATCAAATGCAAAATTTTTGCGCCGCTGATACAATTCTATGGCGGAAAGGGGATATTTTTTGAGCATATACTGCCGTGTTTTCGGCGAGATCGGCAGCAATGAACGGTTGAAAGGTATGTGTTCATAAGCCGGATTGAAAAAATCCTCTGTCTGTTCTGAGAAAATTTCCAGGTAGGGACGCATGACTTCCGGCAGAGGTGTCATAACGTAAGAACCCCGGGAGTTCAGCAGTCCTTTTGCATTCATGACATATTGCGTGAAACCGCCGTTTTCGTTGAACTCAGAATAATGTATTTTTCGGTAATATTCGCAATAAGTGGTTTCTGTTTCACGATTGTTTCCGGCAACAGTGGGACGGTAATCGCGCAGATAAGCATTGGCGGACATGGCTCCCAGAAGTCCGCACAGCTGCATGACAGAATAATAACTTGCCCGGTCGCGCATTTCAAAATCTTTGAGTTCGTGCGCCATGCGTGCCATCGCCGTCATACCGGCGTGCATGATTCCTGTTTCCTGCAGTCCGTTACCGACACGGATACCTGAAAAGGTGTCAAAGCTGATTCCAAGCGGCCAATCGTGACTGTGGGGAATCATGTTGTAATAGTATTTGATTTTTTCCCAGTTCTGACGGATAAAAGGATAACCCTTGCAGGTGCGGGCATAATCCCACAAGCCGTAAATCCGCAAAGCCTCCCAACAGCAGGAGTCAATGGCAAAATCATCTTCGTTGGGGTGGAATGTGTAAAGTTTTTTCCCCGTCGGAGATAAGACTTTTGCCGAGGCGGTCTTGTTGCGCAATTTCGGCAAAAGATATTTGTTCGCTGAAACAGGCAGGACTCCTTCGTAAAGGAAATAATTTTCAACCTCTTTTTTGAACTCGATTTTTTGCTTTGCCGTGATGTTGGAGGCACAATAGCGGAATGCATCCAGAACATCGGAAAATCCGCAGCTGCCTTCACCCTCACTGTTGCCCGGAACAAATTTTCCTCTCCAGAAAAGCCACTTGCCGGGATGTTCTTTCAGCGGACCGTGCAGAAAACGCATCATCAATTTATTCAGTCTTGCAATCATCTCTTTGGGCAGTTTTGACCGGGGAGCTTGTTTGAGTACGCGCACTTCACTGACATAGTGCAACAGATTTTTGAACTGTACGGTAACGCCGTTGCCGGGAATGGAAAACAAGGGTCCGTGAGAAGTCGCATAATCCAGGTCAAGAGCCGGGGCGTGAACTGCGCCTTTGATTGCTCCAGAAGATAAAATCAAGGGCAGAAGAGGATAGACGGGGGCGACTTTTAAAGGAATGGTTTTCCAGTCATCGTTCAACAGTCTGTGGGTGTATCTGTCATTGATTGTTACAGTATCACGGGCAAAATCAACCTGAAACGTTCTGACGGGGGACTCCGGTGCCGCCGCAAGAATCCTGCTCCATTTGCGGCATTTGCTGACGACCTCTTCAGGCAGAGAATTCTGCCATTTTGCGGTGACAAGAGGACGCTGTAAAGTCACACCGTAAAGCGGCATTATCAGGACTTCGCCTGCGCCTTTTTTTCCAAAATCAAACGCAAGGTTTCCGGCAGTTGAAACGGCTTTTGCCTTGTGCTTGAAAACAATCAGCCAGGGGATATCAAACTGTGTGTAAGCCGGATTTCCGGAGAACCAGACCAGCATCCAGTTTTCGGAGAGTTTTGACACCGGGAACTTGCCGTCAAGTTTTGCGGTGACAAGTTTATTGTCAACTGCTGCAGAAGCATGTGTCGGCAGTCCTGTTCCATAATAATCGGCGTTTGAAAAGAGCTGAAGAACAGGGGATGAAGTTTTAATTCTCAAAGCCGGATGAATGGTGCTTGCAGTCAGGAGCATCCGGCTTTTTTCAAAGGTGTAGTTCCAGGTGATTTCTCCCCAGTCGGCAGATTGGACTTCTGTTTTTACAAGTTTGCCGCTTCCGGCAGGGAGAATATTGCCGAATATCCAGCCGTCAACAAAACCATCGTACTGATGTCCCTTGGCAGTGAGGAACTCCGACGTGGCGGGCTGATTTTTCGGGGAGGCGCAGACATTGGGCATTAAAAGCAGCGGAGCTTCAGGAACCGGACGGATGGAAAAAGCAAGTGTTCCGCGGGTGTCGGCTTTGCTGAAATCATAAATCAGTTTGCCGTTTTCGTGATGACGGGGACCGAAGTGTCCGGTACTGTTCTTTGAAACATTGTATTTGAACGGCGCATTTTTGAGCTTTTTATCCACAGGAAGAGTGAATTTAATCGGCTTGCTGACATTCAGAGCGCAGTTTTTCGTCCAGAGCGTTTTGTTTTTTGCAGAGAAGGACATCTTTAAACGGTATTTTCCGTATTGATCGGGCGCAGTGAATTTCATCGGCGCAAAGCCGGTTTTAAATCCCCCCTGAACGGTTCCCGCGGTTCGGGCTTTCTGCAAAACTTTGCCGTTGCTGTCCAGAATTGCCGCCGTCAGGACACCCCGCTGTGCCGGACCGTGGATACAGGACAAATCCATTTCAAGACTCAGAGGAACATTGGGACGGTAATTATTCAGATGTTCAGCGTCTGAGAGATTAAATGCAAGAGCTTCTCCGCCTTTTGTCTTTAACTTGAAGCCGGGGAAGAAGAAAGTATCCACCTCTTTGAATGATGGTATGCCGCAGTACATACCGCTGGATGAACCGGGATAGACAAAGAGTGTCAGGGTATTTTTGCCTGCTTTCAGCCATTTGCCGTCCGCAGGAACAAAATATTTGCGCCGCACCCAGGAGGAGCCGTGCAGACCTTTGGGGTAAGAACCGAAACTTCCCAGAAATTTTCCGTTGAGATAAACTTTGTCATAGAAAGAGATGTATCCCAGATCAAGCAGAAGATTTTTCTTTTCCAATCCCGCAGGCAAATCAAAAGTTTTGCGGATTGTGTGGAGTTTGCGCTTGGGAAATCCCTGAACGGATAAAGCGCAGTCTGCTTTTCCTAAAAACCATTTGCTGTCATCAAAGGAAGGGGATATGGCAGCTTTGATTTCTCCGGCAGAGATTTTCCAATCATCTTTGCCGAGGGAGAAAACCTCTTTGCCGGAGTAGGGCAGAAATTGTTTTTCCTGTGCGGAAAGTTTTTTCAAATCTGCGCCGAACAGTATCGGGACAGCGCAGAATAATAACAGTATGGGAAAAATTCTGTTCATGACTTATCCTCAAAGCGGCAGAGATTTTAAAGAATAATCATTTTCTCTGTAGTAAAAATCAGTCGGTTTGTTGTCGCAGTTTTCGTACATGATATTGAAATTTGCGATCATATCGCCCGCTTTCAGGAAGGCGGCATGACCGTCAGCAAAGCCGACATTTGATCCGCCGCCGTGACGCATGTGGATATGTCCGGAACTTGAAGCCTGATTTGAAGCGATTTCAGAGGAATTGATGATTGCTCTTGCACCCTGACGCCATTTATTGTCATATTGTCCGATGGTATCCATGAAGAACTGATATTTTGTCGGCTGCTTTATCTGTTTCATATTAACGGCATAATATTTCATTCCCTTGCTTCCCAGAGCTACTTTTTTGGGGATGGAGACTGTTGTGTCATCACGTCCTTTGGCAAATATGCCGTAGGCGATAACAGCACCGGAAGCATCTGCATCCAGAGAGGCATCCGTGTCAACGGACGGGCAGCGGGTGTATTTTGTTTTGGATTTTGCCTCGTATTTGTATGAAGCTGCGTCCGTATTGTAAACCAGCATGATCGGCCAGTCCCGCCAGCTGGTCGCACTGGTCATCATCAGCGTTGCCACTTCACCGTTGTAGGTGTCGGCATAAAATGCCAGCATATTGCCGCATTGTTTGAGATTGTTCAGGCAGCTCATGCTTTTGGCGCGTTCCCTTGCCTGCTGCAATGCGGGCATGAGCATCGCAGCGAGAATTGCGATAATGGCAATCACAACCAACAGTTCGATAAGAGTGAATTTTTTCATTTTGACAACCTTTCTTTTATTTTGGGTTGAGTTAATTCCATTCAGGATGATTGATCATTTCAAGATAGAGCGTTGCCGACCAGCCGTAATCGTGGAATGACTGGTTGAACGGATTGTATTTGGCGGGCATTTTACCTTTGCGTTCCAGATCTTTGGGATCGGTTTCCATTCTGTCATCGTAAAATTCAAAAAATGTTCCGTGTTTGAGGAGCCATTTTTCCTCTTCGCGCATGGTGTCCTGCATGATACTGCGGGCAAGGTCATGGTAACCGTAGCGTTCAAGTCCCAGAGAAATCAGATAGTTGATGTTGATCCAGACAGGACCGCGCCACATATCCTTTTTGTAAGCCTTGACATTCTTTTTTGCGATGGTAGGAACACGCAGAGGTGTTCCGAATGTTTCGGGATCAGTCAGGTGTTTTACCATTTTTGCCGCCTGTTCCGCTGTTGCGGCACCGCAGTAAAGGGGCAGGAATCCTGCGTTGGACATGATATTGGTGCGCTGATTTGCCGCAACGTCATAATCTACAAACATATTGCAGGAATCGCTCCAAAGCCGTTCACGAATAAGTCGGCAGAGACGGTCATATTCTTTCTGCCAATATTCTCTTTTTTCAGGCAGGAAGAGTGCTAAAGATTCACATTCATAGGCGACATAAGCGTTGAAATCCGGTGCGTCCAGTTGAATGGCTCCGTCAAAACGGGGAGAGTTATCCATACCGCTTTCACCGCTGCGGCAGTTGGCATGGGCTTCAATCTGCCATTCCAGAAGTCCGTAACCGTCGCTGTCACGGTTTGCCATCATCCATTGAACATGCCGTTCCAGTTTCGGCGCAAGTTCGGCAATCCATTCGGGATCGGGGGCCTGTTCATTGAGTATTCTCATCGCAAGAGAAAGGATCGGCGGCTGGGTGCAGGGGTGAAAACTGTAAGGCGAACCGCTGTGCGGAATCAATCCGTCCGGCTGCTGCAAATCGAACATGGCGCGGATCATCTCTTTGGCAAGTTTCACATCATAATGACGCATTCCCAGACTGTGAAAAACCGAATCCCACAGCCACATATTTTTGTGCGGCCAGCGGTCAGGGGTACTCCAGCGGTTTTTGATCTGTCCTTCGGGAGAATAAATCTGGGTTTTGAGCTGAGACCATGCCTTGATTGCCGTGCGCCGTGAATTTTCAGATACACCTGCTGGAATGGGGGCATTTTGAACAAATACGGCTCTTTGACTGATCAAGTCATCCAAATCGGCAGAAAGGAATTCTTTTTTGAGAAAACCTTTTGAGGCGATAAGGATTTTACTGCCCTGTGAAACGGATTCATAATTTTCAGTCATTTCAAGAGAAAATTCACCATCAAGCAGAAGATTGCAGGCATCGGCAAGAACGCCGCATGAAATTTTCCCGGAAGCATAAAACTTGAAGAAATCTCCGGTCAATTCCACTTTTTCAGGCAGGGAACCGGTGTAGTGGATTTTTGCATCTGGAATCTGAAGATTCACATTTTTCAGTTCAAAAGTCCAACCTTGCATTGCTGTACGCAGATTAAGACCGTTCAAATAATCAGTCTGTCCGTCGATGCCGGAAAATGCCAGCAGCTGACCGCCGCTCCAAATGTCGTGGAATTTATTCATTATAGAACCTTTCTGTTTTATGAAACATTGTATCATTAATAATATAAAACACGATCTTTTCTTTTGAAAGTTCTTGAAAAGATAAAAACGTATGTTATATTCTCAATGATGGTAAACATTTTTACAGAGAACTTTTATGGTCGGAAGAAAACATTTTCAAGGAAAAGTGCGGGGTGATTCTGTACTTCAAGGATATAATTACGGAGAGTATCCGAAGCATAACTTTCGCAGTATCAACGAGCCTGAACATATTTATCCATTCTGGACAAGCAGCGTCGGCCCCGATGAATGGCATTGCAAATGTTACCGTGAAAGGAAAAATTCAGATACATTTGCTATTGAATATGTTCAGGAGGGTGTCTTTATTTTTCAACAGAATAATATCACATATAAAGTACTGCCCGGAGAGATTTTTCTGGTGAATTTGGGCAAAAACAGTTCCATGCGCTGCGAAACGGAATTCGCGCTCAAAAAAACTGTGATTATGGAGGGCGTTCTGCTGCCGCAGACTTTGAGCGTATTGGGACTTGACCGGGTGGATGTGATTTCTTCACCTGATCACGCACAGCTTGATCATTATTTTGACCGCCTGTATGAATTAAACGGCGAAAACCGCCTTGAAAGCCGCCGGGAGTCCAGCGGATTGTGTTATTCTCTTCTGGTGGAATTGGCTGAAATTGCCACGATCCGTCAACGTCCGGCGGAACTTCAGAGGGCATTGGATTATATTCACAGTCATTTGACGGAAACGGTTTCTCTTGAAAATCTGGTCCGTTATGCCGGAACAAGCAGGGCTACGCTGCACCGTCAATTCCGTAAATACATGCAGACGTCTCCGGTCAATTACCTGCTTGATCAGAAATTGGAACGTGCCAAAAGTCTGCTGCAGACTCATCCTTACTCCGTCAAAGAAGTTGCTGAAATGCTCGGTTACGCCTCTTCTCAATACTTTGCCGCCGAATTCAAGAAAAAATACGGCGTTTCTCCCAAAACAGTGAAATGTCGCCTTATCGGCTGATGGCAACGGAAGGTGTGCAGGCAAGATGTGAAGTTGCAAAACTTTTGTTTTGCAGTGAAGATGTGAAGACGGCGACTTTGTCGCCTTGTGAAGTTGCCACTTGCGTGGGTGGATGTGTTTACGATAACGGACAAGGGTGCAATTTCAAGACCGTAAGGAACATCGGGCTGAATTTCA
>JAZQYS010000245.1:0-1697 GCA_045633645.1 Victivallaceae bacterium
TCACCACAACTTTCCACGCCATGCGAGTGTGGGTCGGTTATAAACTTAAATTGGATCCGTTTCAGGATGTTGATAAACTGATTGATACCTTTATGTCTGGTTATTACGGTAAAGCTGCCGGAGCCATGCGGGCGTATTATGATTATCTGGTCAAACGCCAGAAAGAGAGTCCGATGCTGGATACCCGGAGCGTTCTGGAACGTTCCTATCTGGATAAAGCATTTTTTCTGCAAAGCGGAAAATTCATCTGTCAGGCTCTCCGGGAAACTGCTGATTCTCCGGAACACAGAGCTCATGTGTTGAATGAACGCCTGCCGCTTGATATTGCCCGGTTAATCTGCTGTGCTGATATTCCGGAAAGCAAAGAATCTTCCGGAGATATCCACAGCAGATTGCAGAAAGACTGGCGATTTTTTATCAAGCGTTATATTCCTGAGAAACACACTCAAAAAGCATTGGCGCAGATGAACAGTTTTCTGAAAGAATATGCACCGATAAAGTTGAAAAAGGCCCGTTACCCGGTTCCTGCGGAGGTGCGCGGCAAAGATGTTTTGGAAATTTGTCCGGAGGATTTCAATTCATTCGGAACGCATATTTACGGAGTGAAACTGTTTGATGATCCTGCCGCAGCAACAGGAAAAGCTCTCGGTTATGCCAATTCAGACCGTTTTCCCCAGAAGGCAGAATTTTTCAAGAAACAGTTTACTTGCGGCATTCATGACCGTCAGAATAAAAAAGTTCTGCTGAAGGGTAAAATTCCTCTGAAAAAGATGTATCAGGATGAAAAGTACCATTTTTACGATTTGGGAGAGGTCATTCTTGCTCCCTCATCTTTGCTGTGGCTTCATCACTCCTGGTATTTGCAGCAGAACCTCGGGCATTTGTACCGTTCCGGCGATCCTTACGGCAACCGCTGGAAAGTTTATGTCTCTCTGAAATTCACCGGTCCGGCGTATGTCAGAAATTCACAGAAACCGAACGGTTTTTATATGGACCGTATTTTACTGGTAAGAGAACCTGTCCGGATGTAACACAGGACGCCGTGCGGCTTTTTACATGATATTTTGACGGTATTATTCCGTGGATTTCCCTTGCAAAAATCGTAATTGCGTGCTATATTACTGTTTCTGAATGTAGAGTTTTCATTTATTGGAATAAGTCGTCTTTAAACATAAGAAAGGTAAAAAGTTAAAATGGCGAAGAAAATTTCCATCGAGCTGGAGATCAAGGCTCCGCAGACTTGTGTTCGTGATTTTGAATTCAAAGTGACCGCTGATCAGCTGAAAGCTGAATCCGACCGCGTTGCAAACGCTTTTGCCGGAATGGTTCAGATCCCCGGATTCCGCGCCGGTAAGGCTCCGATTGCTCTGGTCAAAACCAAATATGCCGCTGAAATTGCTGATGAACTGCGCAACCGCATCATCTCTGCCGCTTTTGACATGGTCGGCGAACAGAAAGATCTGGACGTCATGACCCTGGTCTTCAAAAAGCCCGTCGCCGATATCGATGTCAATGCCGATCTGGAATTTGCCTTTGAAGCCAACGTTGCTCCCGAAATCAACGTCGGCGATTACAAATCCATCACCGTTGAGATTCCGAAAGACGCCGTTGAAGAAAGCGCACTGGATGAACGCGTTGATTTCTACCGCTCCATGTACGGCTCCTATGCCGCTGTTGAAGAAGCCGCCAAGGCCGAA
>JAZQYS010000246.1:0-7078 GCA_045633645.1 Victivallaceae bacterium
ACGATCCGACTTGTGTTCAACTGCTGCTGAAGCAGAACTTCATTTTCTTTGAGGATGGCTTTGCGGCGGGCAAGCTCCATATCAAGTTTCGGAGAAACAAGTTTTAAAAGCGTCTGTCCGGCGCGAACCGCAAAAGGTTTATTTGGCGCATCCGCAGCAAGGTAACCGCTTTCAAGAACGGTAACAGGTGTCGCTTCGGGACAGGTGACTTCTCCCGGCAGACGTGTCCGCCACGAAAGCGGCATAAAGAGAACCAAGCCTGCCGCACCAAGCAGAACAAAGACAAAAAACAAATTGGCACGTTGTCCTGCCCGTTTTGAAAGAGCCTTGACAATCCGCACTTCATTATAAAACGGCAGAATGAAAATGGTAAAGACTTCAAGAAACAGCAGGAGAATTGCCACAGCCTTTATCATGCTGTTGTAAATCACAAGAATAATTGACGTATACAACAAAAAACGGTAAATGAAAGCGGCAATACCGAAAGCAAACATTAAAAGCGGACGTTCTTCCTGCGGAACCGGTCCGACTCTGAACAGCAAGTGACGGTTGAACTGCTTGAGGTATTCGCTTGAACGCTGCATAAGGTTCTCGATATTGAGGATATCGCAGAGGATATAGTAACCGTCAAAGCGTATCAGCGGATTGCCGTTGACCAGAATCGTACCGGCAGTTGAAACGGCAAAGATGAAGAACATGGTGGACTGCAGATTTCCCGGCGGCAGATAACTCCAGGCAAGGGCGGCAAGTCCGCCGCAGAGAACTTCGCTCAACAAGCCTCCGGCATCGACCAGCAGACGCTGTTTGCGGGGCAGCCGCCAACTGTCCGTGGTATCGCTGAAAAAACGCGGATAAAGAAAGATGACACTGATACCGATGGCACGCACACGGCAGTTGAAATGCATATTTGCCGCAAGGTGTCCGGATTCGTGAATGATTTTCAGCAGAACAATGGCAAAGAAATACTTGACCAGTCCCGCCCATGAAAAAGAATCCTCCAGCATGGCTCTGATTCCGGGCAGATTGCGGAACGCCAGCAGATACCCGAGAATGGCGGGAATTGCAAGACTCCAGAAGAAATACTTTGACCCGATAAATCCGGCATAGGGTTTTATCTTGTCAATAAAGGGCTGCGGATGCAGCGGCGGCAGTTTGAAGTACAAATATGCAGAAGCCACTTTCAGCCACAGATGTTTGCCTTTGGCCTCCCGTCTCTGCGCCGCCTGCGCGGCAAAAGTTTCGGAGTCGGGCGTCAAAAGATTGTTCTGCATAAGGAACTGTTTCAGCGTCAGAATCTCAACAGGATCAGCGGGGATTCCGGAACGCCGGAGACGTTCTCCGAACTCTTTGACCGACATATCCCTGTCGTAACGCGAAAGCATCTGCCAGGCGGGAACTGAAAGTTTGAAATAGTTTTCAGCTGCCGGATCAAAAATCATGGGATAAGATCCGTGCCTGCCGGGCGGAATAATCTCAAGATCCCGCCGCAGAGTACCGGTACGGATTTGATTGATATCAGGAGAGCCTGCCACTTACAGCCACCGCAGATAAAGAACCGCACTCTTGAAAAGCATGTACCCCAACGCAATACGTTTGCCCTTGATTTTGGCAACGCCGCGCATACCGTAACGCAGAGGCATTGTGCTGTCAAGTTCAGCCAGAACCTTATAACACCAGACATTCTGTTCAGTCCGTTCCGGATACTGACGGATATCAATGATTTTTGTTTTGATTTCCGTTTCGGGACGGGTATACAGAAAACAGGATGCCTCAATTTTATCCAGCAGAATGGAACTGTCACGCTCATTGACACGGATTTCAGCATACATGCCTTTGCCGCCGTAAATATCAAAAATTCTGTCTCCGGTGCGGAGAACGCGGTTTTTGAGCATTTCGGCACGTCCGTCGGCAAGCGCAAGAATACCGTCTGCGGGAGACTCGATTTTTGAATGAGCCAGATACCACATCGCTTCTTTGACGTCAACTTTCACGCTGTCAAGACGCGCGGCAAGCAGAGGAACTTTTCCCAGACGGTTGCGGTCCGAAAAAGAAGCGTTGTTTTCAAGGTCATACTCTTTCTGAATTTCCGCCAGACGGTTGCGGGCGGAGTCCAGTTTGAAACGCAGCTGACTGGTATCATATTCTGCGATGACGTCCCCTTTTTTCACCCGGTCGCCATCCTGTTTGAAAGTCCGTGCAACAGGACCGTCAAAAAGAGCGTATGCACCGGTGATTTCAGGCGCACGGAGCAGAAACTCTGCGTTGATCTGTTCACGGACGGGAATAAACATCAGAGCAACGGCAATCACTGCAATAATCAGAGAAAGTTTCCGCTTTGACACCTGCTTTTTAAACTTGTGTGCAGCAGATGATGTATGACAGCAGCGGTGCGAATACAGGGCATTGCTGACATTTCCCGCAAGCAGATTAAGTGTCGGGACAGCGTATCCGGGAACTGTTCCAGCAAACTCAACCAGCCAGAAAAGTTCAAACTCAGGATTTTCCACATATCCCGGGTGCGGCAGGTGCAAAGCAATCAACTCGTGATCTCCGCCGATGAGAGCCGCCAGAGCATCTTTTGCGCCCTCGGAAAGTTCTTCGTTTTCTTCTGTGGTTTTGAAGATTTGGGACTTTCCGCATTCAATGAAACTCAACTCACGGCTGAAACGAACCAGATCAACGGCATAATCGCTGTGCGGATTGGGTTCAAAGAGTCCATACTGTCCGACAATCTGCGCCTTGCCGTCAGCGTATTCCACCAAAGCGGCACTGCAGAAATGCAGCAACACCTCAGGACTGTTGGCGGCAATCGCAGCAGCGGCAGTAAAATCCGCCGCTTCGCTCATTTCGCGGCTGATTTTCATGATCACGCCGAGCGTTTTAAGACGGGCGGCAAGTTCGCGGATATCCGGCTGTTTTTCCATAATCTCAAAGTATTTTCAAACAGAACGGGACATTTTCTGCCCCGTTCTGTTTTTGTTTATTTTTACTTGCTGACGATTTCGTTCAGAGCAACATCAAATCCGTCGCTGAATCCTTCGCCTTCGCTGAGGACATCGTCAAGTTCCTCTTCGTCCAGCTCAGGAGCTTCGCCGTGGAGAAGTTCATTGACTTCGGACTCAATTCCGATGAAGTCGATTTCTCCGCCGAGCAGAGCGTGGAGATCAAGAGCATGACCTTCGCCTGCCAAATCAATGCCCTTGCCCGGAGCAATGCGGGTAAGCTGAGAAACGACATCAGCATCAAGTCTGTCGGCATCCAGCAGACTTGTCATGTGCGCCAGAGCAGTGAAGTTGCTGTTGTGACCGTCGGAGAAGAATTCAGGACTCATTCCCTCGTCACTTGCCATCATCCACATGGCTCCGTCGCGGTAGACAAGACCCAGATTGAAGTTGTTGAGACTGTCAACTGTGTTGCGGGTGCTGAAGTTGAACAAACCGGTATTGTTCATTCTGTCAACGCTGTTGCCGCTGCCGTTGAGCGTGAAGTTTGCGCCCAGACGGTTGTCAACAACTCCGTAGGTGCTGCCATTGCCGGAAACAGTGGTGTTTCCGGAGTTGTCAAAGGCCTTGATATCAGCAATACCGTTATCAGTGTAGCTGCCGCTGTTGGCGAAGGCATCCACAGTAAGATTTGCGTTGTTGACGAAATCTCCGGCATTGTTGACAACATTAGCAGTCATGCTGCCGTTATTGGTCACGCGGCCAGCGTTGTTGATACTGACAGCATCCAAATCACCATCAACGGTGATATTACCGTTGATGCTGTTGTTGATAACTTTTGCGGAAACATTGTCTCCGATGACGATATTTCCGGCATTAGCACCGATGTTGATATCAGCATTGTCAAAGGAGACATTTCCGGCACCGATATTGGCATTGAAATTGACTTTATCTTCAGCAGTTCCGCTGACATTGAGATCATCAATGGCGGTAACGGTGGATTTGTCATCCGTAACGACATCGCCCTTGACGTTGATCTGCTCACCGCCCTTCTTGTCGGCATGGGCATCAATGACAAGTTCAGCACCGTTGGAAACAGTGTAGTTGAATTTCTCTTCACTGTCCCGGTCAATAACGAAGAAGGCATCTTTTCCGTCAACGGTAATTTCCAGATTATTGACTTTGTTGTTGAGGGAATTTTCAAGTTCACTGAGTTTGCCGTTGTCAACGATCATACCCATCATATCAATTGTACCGTTGAAGTTGATGACACCGTTATCAACTTTGACAACCTTACCGTAGATGGTATCAAGGATTCCGCCCTGAGCATTGACAGCTTCGGTGATATTGGCAACACCGTTTCCGCTTGCTTTCAGAGTGCTTGAAGCACCTGCGGTACCGTTGTTGAGTTTGGCAATGGTCATTTCGCCGTTTCCGGTAACTTCAACCAGACCGTTGTTGACAACATTTTCAAACGCAGCTCCGTCACCCGTCACTTTAAGGGTGGCTCCGGCATTGACATTGACCGTTCCGCCGAAATCAGCATCACTGTCAACGGTCAGCGTGCTGCCGACGTTAATCTTGCCGGTGTTGTCGGTGGTGTTCTTACTGCCGATCGTCGTATCAGCATTGAGATTGAGAGTTCCGGTATTGGAAAGCGCTTTCCAAGCAACATTTGCATTCACGTTGAAGATACCCTGATTGCTGACAGAAGCAAGAACTGTATCACTTGCGGTCAATGTGCCGTTATTGGTAACAGTACCGTTGAACGCGGTGTTTCCGGCGTTGATCGTACCGCTGTTGGCAACCGTGCTGTTGAAGGTGGAGCCGTTGGCATTGACCGTACCGCTGTTGGAAACGCTTCCTGCGAACACGGCCTTTCCGGCTTCAAGAGTTCCGTCGTTGTGGACTTTTGCATTGAAAGGTCCGTCAGTAACGGAAAGGACTGCGCCCTTTTCGGTGCGGACGGTGAATCTGTTAACTCTGGCGGCGGTGCCGTCAACCTGTCCGAGAGAAAGCGTTGCACCGCCCTTGACGGTGATATCAGCACCGTTGTTGGTGAGTTTCGCAATATTCATGTCAACGGCGATAGCCTTGTTGCTGCCCTCAATGATGAGATTGGTGGAGCTGCCGGAAGCGAATCCCCAGAGAACCTGTTCTCCGGAACCGTTGTGTGCGTAAGTGATGCTCTTGCCTTCGGCGAGCCTGACCGTACCGTTACCGTCGGTGACACCATTCAGGACCAGATCTCCTTTGCTTTCAACAGTACCGTTATTGGTGATGTTGCTGTAGAAGGTCGTACCCTTCTCATCGCTGAAGAGCAGCGTGGAACCGGCATTGACGGTAATGGTTCCCGCCGTCTTTTCAGTGAAGCTTGAAGCATCCAGCGTAATCTTGCTGGCAGCATCGCCGATTGCAAGGTTTCCGCCGTCAAGGTAAAGATTCTTGAAGGTGATGTTTTTATTCAGAGTCACCAGACCATTCGTGTAATCCAGACCGGTTACGGACTTATTGCCGACATAGACAGTCACCTGATCGTAATTGCTGTTGTCGTAGAAAGTCTGAGTGATCTTATCTGTTCCGGTATAGACATAGTAGAGAGTACCGGCAAAACCGTTGATATTGCTGCTGCCGAGAGTCTTACCCTTGAAGTAGATCTCCGCAGCGTTACGGCTGTCATTCTTGGCAGTGATGGTACCGGTATGGGTCAAATCACCGAACTTGACAGTAGCCTTGTGTGCCTCAGTCAGCGGTTCAAGATAAATACTACCGCTGTTGGTGGTTGTTCCGAAGTCCGCAAGACCGTAGACATAAACTTTACCGGCTGCGGCATTGATAAATGTTCCGGTTGCGGAGATTTCTCCGTCGATCTTCATCGTGCCACTGTTGGTCAGAGCCTTTGAGAAGCTGACACCGGTTACACCATTGCCATTGATAAACGTACCGCTGTTGGTGAAAGTTCCGTAAGAAACATTAATGGCACTGTTGGTAAAGTTTCCGGCATTGATGACGTTGCTGAACACAGAACCGGCGGCACTGGCACCGATCAAGACGTTGCCCTTGGCGGCATTCTCAAGGATTCCTGTGATTTCAGAATACTTGGAAATCGCGAGTTCTCCGGTATTGCTGATTTTGCCGCTGACAGAGATATCGCCGTCAACGATAAATTCACTGGCATTTACGATGTTTCCGGTGAACTTGACGGCATCTCCGATAGTGGAGATGTGGAACCTGCTGTCCCCGGCAATTGTCACATTACCGGTGACAGTAGTTCCTCCGGCAGCCCCGAGCAGATTCAAAGTACCGGCTCCGCCTTCACCGCCGATTTGCACGTTACCTGTAATATCGTTCTGTTCGGTGATTTCCAGTTTACCGTTATTGTTGATCAGAATACCGTCGATGGGCATATTCAAATCGGACTGGATAGAAACAATACCGCCATTGACTGTCAAACCATAGCCGTTGTCCCCCTTGACGAGCATCATACCATCGGAATTACCGGTGATATAAGTCAGAGCGTCAGCACCTTCGTTGACCAGAGTCAGCACCACAGCGCCGGCATTGGCAATACGCAGATCGTGGGTATTGGTGATGGTTCCGAAACGGGTAGAATCGTGAACTTCCATGAAGTAGGAGTTGTCCACATTACCGAATGTGCTTCCGGCAGAGTTGATTGTCAGGAAACTGGCATTGGTGAACTTACCCTTGAACACATTGTTCGCAGAATCAATGGTAAATTCGGACCAGCCTTTTGCTTCAAAGTTTCCGGTATCCTTCCAGGTAGCGTCCTTTTCGCCGTGATAGACGGCACCGTTCCAGGTTTCTCCCTCAATTTGAATTCTGCTGTTGCCTTCGAGATAGACATGGGCACCGCTGGAATCCGCACCGGGCATGTAATCCGGTTTCAACGGATGTGAGCCGAAACCTTCTTCAAAGCCCATCAAATTGGCAACATAATCGTAACGGACGTCGTTGCCGCTCCAGAAGTTGCTGACAGCGTGGCTGTAGTTGGCGAAGTTGCCGCCGACAGTCACTTCGGCATTGTCCGCAACGGTGAAGGAAACATGTCCCCAGACACCGATGTTGGCAATATCTTCAACGACAAAAACATCAGCATCCCCGCCGATATAAATATG
>JAZQYS010000247.1:0-4661 GCA_045633645.1 Victivallaceae bacterium
CCCCGCCCCCCTCCCCTTTTCAAGAAAAGCGGAGTATTTTGAGAAGGGTGAGGCTTGACCGGAGAGTAAGTTTGCGGCTCCGTTCTATTCCGTTTTTTCAAAACACTTGAGTCTTAACAGAGCGTACGGGGAACTCCTCAAAGGCTTTGACTTCGGGGGTCATGCCAACAGGATGCGCAACTTCAAGGTCAATCATGCCGTCGCGCAGCTGCCATTTGACGCGGATAAATCCGCCCGGCACAGGAATTTCACCTTCGGCATGAGTCAATTTTCCACAGAACGGCTTAACTTCAAAACGGGCAAAGCCCGGTTCAAGCGGCGTAACACCGAGAATTTGACTTCCGCAATAATAGGGCATAACACTGCTCCAGGCATGACACAGGCTGCCCGCACGGTTGAATGCGGTACTGCCGTCGGCAGTTTCCCACAGACTGGTTGCACCAGAAAGCAGCATCGGCGTCAACAATTTATCAAGATAGTCATACAAATACGCCCTGCCCTCTTTTCCGAGACGGCGCAGCGCCTTGACAAAATAAGGCAGTCCGCTGAAACTTATTCCGTTCAGACGGCAGGAGACGATACTGTCAAGCAATTCGGCTTTATGCTCTTCCGCCAGTTTATTGGCAAGGAAAATCGCCTGCACATGCTCGTATTCTTTTAACGAACCGTCATTTTGAGTGAGCATAAAGACTTTCAAAGGCTCACTCCAGAAATATTCTTTCAGAGCCTTGCCCAGGCGTTCTGCAACGGCATAAAGCTCCGCTGAACGGCTGCTGTTACCGGCAAAATCGTGGAGTTTTGCCGCCGCAGTCAACGCTTCATAAAGATAGACGTTATAGGTGCTTGAGGGATGCTCCCTTACATCACACAAACGGTCATTCCATTCGCAGAAGTTCCAAAAATGCGGCTCTTCTCCGGGATGATAAAACTCTTCTTTGCCCGGCACTTTATTGGCAAGCGCAACATCAAGAATTGTATCCATTTGCGTCTGCCACTTGACAAAAAGATCACCTTTACCGCTGAACAGCTGATACTCCAGAAGTTCAGTAATCCAGATCAGTGTAAAAATCGGAATCGTCCGGGACTGGAGTTTACCGGGGGCTGAAAGCGAAAAGTAACGTTTTCCGTCAAAGGATTTCCCCAGCAGATCAATGGAGTTTGCCGCAAATTCATAATTGCCCCAGACATAATAGCCGTAAAGCATCTGATTGCGGGAATCGTAACCGTACAACGCCTGTTCGCGCCAGGGACAATCTTCATAATGTTCGTGCATACACAAATTCAGCGTGCGGACGGCAAGTTCACGGTTTTTGATAACGATTCTGTCTTCGCACTCAAAAGAGGACTCCTGCGGCAGCGGCAGTTCAAGCGGAATCACGCCGCAATAATTGATTTGAACCGGACTGTCAGTCAAAATATGCAGTTCAATATAGCGTCCCCCCAGACGGCGGTGACGGAAAATAAACTTGTTTTCACCCTCACAGCACACATAGCGGTCGGTAAAATTGCGGATTTCTATCTCTGAAGAGACTCTGCCCGCTGCCAGATGTTCACCGTGAGCAATATCAACAACAGTTCCTGCCGGAGCAATCATATCAAGAGTAAGATATCCGACCTGTTCCCGTCCGAGATCAAGCACAACATACACCCCGTCAGCTTCAGCAGAAGCCGCAGGCGCCTTGATTTTTAAGGGCTGACTGCCGTCAGAAAAAAGTTTGAAGTTACGGTTGACGTGCTTAATGAAAAACGGCTGTTCCACGCCGTCATAAAAATCAAAGAACGGCACAAAACTCAAAGCATCAGTCATACAAAGATGGGCAAAACTGCCCTCTTTTTCAATTCTCCGGAATACGCCTGTCTGCACAACTTCAACTTCAGGACAAGGCAGTTCAAGCAGTTGGGGAACCCGGCGTTTTGAAATGCTGATTTCTTCAAACATATCATTTAAAACGACCGCATTTTTCCAATTGCTTTCGGGCAAAGCCGTTTGGGCAGAGTATTCAAAAGCAAATCCGAGCTGGGGCGTAACTTTGCAGCAAAGTCCTGAGTGATAACGCGTATCAACACAGCACTCCCAGGAGTTGCCGCTTGAAAGCAGAAGTTCATCATTTCTGTACAAAGCCAATCTGACAAAGGGTTTTCCGGCAAGTCCGGTCAAAAAATCGTCTCCGATATAATGTACCTGAAGGAGAATCTGATTTGTTCCGCAAGTCAGCAGCTCTGTTACATCAAAGCACGCTCCGGTGGGTGCGTTGGGAAAATCAGAGACCTGCTGTCCCGAAAGAGCTTTTCCATTGATAAGCAAATCAAAAGTGGAACATACCGAAAGTTCAAGGAAAACCCTCCCCTCACCCGGAGAATAAACAAACTTTTTACGGAACAGACGGTAAAGATCAGGAGAATTATCCTCCTTTGCCGTCCACATCCAATCTGTCTGATTGATAAAACGCATATTTTTAAAACTCAACTATTTTGTTTTCAACGCGGGATTGATCGGCGAGGAATCCAATCAAATGTCCATTGATGGAGTCCGCCAGAGCCGTACATGAAATAGAGGGCGTATTGCCTTCAAGAACCGAAACAAAGTCAGCAATCACGCCCAGGTCGCCGCCGCCGTGTCCGCCGAAAGCGCCGGTGGTATCACCGTAATTGGTCAAATCAACCTCTTCAACAGAAAATTCGTGTCCGGGGCGGGTATCTATTTTGCGGACAACAAACTTGCTGTCATCCATCGTTCCCTCAATTTCCCCCGCTGTTCCGATGATGTGGAGTTTGCGGCAGGGACGGCTGGTTCCGGCAATCATGTTATGCGTGGCAACAGCACCGTCGGCAAACTCAACCATCACGGACTGACGGTCCACAACATTGTTATCCATCTTCCAGATACAGCGGGCATAGGGGTTGTCTTTGCGTTTGAGTTCAGCGGTATATTCCTCTTCGGTGGGTTCCGCAATATGTTCCAATCCCGTCCAGACGTAAAATGACCAGCGTTTGGGGTGATTGAGGTTGATATTCCTGTTGGAATAGATACACTCTTTTTCAAGCGGGCAATCAAGCAGACAGTATTCACCGGCATTTTCCGGCGCATTTTCCGCTCTGAAAAAGTGTCTGCCGCCGAAGCTGGAAACCCGCACCGGTGCAACGCCGCTCATAAACCACGAAATTAGATCCATATCGTGACAGCACTTTGACATGAGCATCGTGGATTTGCAGACATCTTCACGTCTCCACTTGCCGCGGATGAAGCAGTTGGCAACATGGTGGTAACTTACATGTTCCGAAGTCTGGATACTGACGATTTTACCGATTTCACCGTTCAAAATGCGCTCCTTGATGGCAACGTAAAAGTCAGAGTAACGCAGAACGTGGCAAATCATAACTTTGCGTCCGGTTCTCTTGACGGCTTCATCAAGAATTTTCACCTCTTCTTTGGTGACGGCAAAGGGTTTTTCAAGCAGAACATCGTATCCCGCTTCAAGCAGCGGAACAGTGGTGCGGACGTGGTCTTCATCCATCGTACCGTTGATGACGCAATCAGCAAGTTTGCCGCGGCGGACAAGTTCATCGGCATCGTGAAAAATCATATCTTCACCGAATCCGAATTTTTCCGCCGCTTTTTTACAGCGCAGCATATTGGGATCGGCTACGCCGACAACTTTGAAACGCTCAGGCTGAACCAGAGAAAATGAACCGTAACACATCGCACGGTGTCCGGCACCGACAATGATAGCCGTAATCATAATAAATAATCCTTAAATAATCAATAGAATCAAGACAAAAACACTTTGTTTAATTTACAACAATATCACCTGTTTTGCAAATGATTTATCAGCGTCCCCAGGGACCTTTTCCGAAAGGAAACAGTTCTTTGGCATTTTTACCGTTTTTGATTCCGTTTTTCAACCAGTTTCCTGCGGGAACTTCTCCTGAAGTCATGCAGGATTTATCGCTTGTGATATGTTCTTTTTTACCGTTTTTGAAAACCAGTTCCAAGTCCGCAAGAAATCCGGCGGCACCGCCCTGATTCGTTGCATAAACGGCAATGACATTTTTTCCTTTTTTAAGATGCGGGAGCAAATCAGTTTCCTGATACTGCACCCAGTAGGCGCCGGACTGAACGGCTTTTCCGTTGACATAAAGCATATAGGTATCATCCGCCGCAGAAAGCAGACGGGCACTTGCCGGAAGTTCTGAAATATCAACGGTACAAGTACCGCAGAAAAGATCACTTGCGGTATTTCCCCAGATCCAGAACGCATTGGTTTTAAGTGCCGTCGTCATGTTGGTTACTTTTCTGAAATACTCAGGCAGGCGCTTTTCCATTTTGCTGTCACAGGGGAGATATCCCATATCGGGCAGGCGGTCATCGGTAGAATAGATCCGGGTCGTAAGCGGCGGAACAGTGATCTTTCCCTGAGAAACCGGAACGCCTTTTCCGAAACCCATCTGATAGAGTTTTTTTCCGGGAAGATTCAGTTCAACATAACCGGCTTTGTCCGCACGGTTGTGAACGATGATATAATCAACTCCGTTAAACTGATAAGAAGCGGTCATCACACCTTTTGCTGCCGGATAAACTTTACCGGCTTTTTTTCCATTGAGCCTGATTTGTTCGATTCTGCTCAACAGACACAGCTCCTCAAACATCACCTTTTCAAAGG
>JAZQYS010000248.1:0-2909 GCA_045633645.1 Victivallaceae bacterium
TTTGTTCTTTTTTTTTGAACAAAACGCTCATTTTTTGCGAGATTTCTGTTATCCGGAATTGAATGATATCCGCAGAAAAACGTATCAGCGCGTCCAATGCCGCAGATGAAGCTCAGAACTGGCTGTACCTGTTGCCGCACCGACCCAGTTTCTGACATTTCCCGCAACACAAAGGATATTCATACCGCCGCTGCCGGCTAATTCAGGTGCAGTAATGACCCTTCCCGCCGGCGTTTGGCCGTGGCGGTAGGTGATACGGGAGTGAGTTGCTACACCTGTGGTGTACGCCTCTGTTGAACCATCACCGGCTTCAAGCAGGTAAAATTTGGCTGTCGGATTTTTAATTCTATTCTCTTTGTGACCGCCGCCCAGTGCGCTGATCTCATTGGTTGTAATATAAGATATGCCGTTTTTTCCGCCGAAGTTATGATTTTTTAATATCGGCGAGGTCGATGAGGGGCAGAGAAAAAGATTCGTTTGGTAACTTGTACTGAAACAGTTAGGGAAATTTTTGTTCATGGCATCTTTGGGAATACCCATGTACGGTGCCAGGGCTGTTGTGAAATGTTTCCGGCTTGCCGAACCATCTGTATATCCCGGCAGAAAGCCGTTATTCTCTCCGATATACATTCCCAGAGCCGTGCCGATTGTTTTCAAATTGTTCATGCAGAAAGCTGCCCGGCTGCGCTCCCGGGCTTGGTTGAGAGCCGGAAGCAGCATTGCCGCAAGAATTGCAATGATCGCAATGACAACCAGAAGTTCGATCAGGGTGAAGCTGCTGAACTTCACCGCCGTGCGGTAGAGAGCAAATTTTTTCATGAGTCAATCCTTGATTTTTAATGTTTTAAAGAAACGATTTCTCAAATTTATTGAATATTCCCGAAACTGATCTGTTCTGCCGGAGTTTGGGAAACTCCCGATCAAGGCTTTGCCTCTTCAAGGGTGAAATTGTCAAAGAAGATTTTTCCCTCTTTCAGATTGCCGCCGCTGGTAACGATTTTGATGAAAACGCCTTCATCTGTGGGAGCCTTTGCCGCAACGGTCAATTTCTGCCAGTTGTAAGAACCGTCCTCTGTGACCTGGACAGATTTATCAAGAGAGGGATCCAGCCAGCCTTTGCCTTTGGCACCCCAGGCGATTCTCAAGCTCATTCTTGCGCCGGGGAGACTGTCGGTGTTGCGGACATAGATCGTAGCGCGGTAAATGTGTCCGGGTTTGACCTTTGCGTTGCGCATAAAGACCATCTCTTTGTAGGAATTTTTGAAGTCCATTGCCATCGCACCGGACTTATCCACACCGCCATCAGCACTGTAATAGAATTTGCCTTTGCTGGCGGTGCGCTGCCAGGTACTCCAGAGACCGCGCTTGTTGAAGTCGTGTTTGATGACGGTTCTGAACTTGTACTGAGCCAGTTTTTTCTGAAGTTCGCTGTTGGAAATGTATCCTTTGAGCTGAGGCAGGCGTTTTTTGAAGCAGGTGAGGAACATATTGGCACGTTCCTTTTCCACGCCTGAAGATTTGGCAACAGCGGCGTTGAGTTCTTTTTCCATGGCATTGAGCATATCAATTGTAAGACTGCCGAGGTAGCCGGAGCTGCCCATATTCATATACTGCTGTCCCTTTTCGTCGGGATTTTTGAAGAAAGGTGTCTTGGGAACTTCTTTTTCCCAGAAATCAGAGCAGAGTTTGAAATAATTTTCAAGGTGACCCGCAGCTTTTTTACCGACGGCATCCACGCACCAGTTGCGCAAAATCGTGTAGACATCCTGCTGCGGATCCCAGAGCAGTTTCAGGATGATCGTCATCATGGGACCGGTGTGCCAGTCTCCGGGATAGGCTTCGGCATAGTAGTATTTGACATGATTTTTTGCGCCCCAGCGCAGAGCTTCAGGCGTAACATTCAAACTGATTTTGGGAATGAGAAAACGGTTGTAGGCAAGATAATCATACCAGCCGATATTGCCGCCGGTGGCTTTGTGCCAGTCGAGCGTTTCTTTCTGATCTTTTGCTTTGCGTGCGGGGTCAGACCAGTAAAGTCTTTCATAAGTCAGAAAAGGAATCAGAGAACTGTGATATTTTTTTGTTGTATCTGCAACGGTGCGGATACGTCCGTAGGCGAGGAAGCCGAAAGTTCTGCCGGGTTTCCAGCATTTTTTTGCGACCTGATCAAAACATGCCATGTAGGAGTTGACACGGTTCGTCGGATCCTTATCCACGCTCAGGCAACGTTCGCAGGTGCAGTAACCGCTGCCGTCATTGACGCCGAATGAAAATGTATAACGGCTGGGATATTTTTTGAAATAGGCTTCAGTTTCTTTGGCAAAGGCCTCGGCAATACCCGGTGCGGTGAAGCAATGCTGCCAGAAAATATTGTAACCTTTGGCGGGAATCATCCGTTTACCGTTCTGGATCGGGAAAAATTCCGGATTGGTCTTGCCGTATTTTTCTGAGGATACGATATGCCAGAGAGCGTGGTGGAACCAGGGATGGTTCGGCAGATGTGTGTAATCGTAATGAAAAAGTCCCTTATGCTTGCCGCTCCAGATACGGTCGGGCTGACTGGAAAACGCAAAACTGCGTACCGCAAAAGCCGGAGTCATAGTAATTGTTTTGCTGCCGAGTTTATATTCTTTGCTTTTGGGGATGATTTCGCCGTTTTTGCCCTGATAGAGCCAGCGGACACCCACGCAGCGTTCCAGAAATTCGCAAACACCGTGACGGACGGCAAGAGACGTTGCGCCGGAAATGACGATCTGATCCTTTGCGGGGAATTTCAAACTGAAAGTTTCAGGATCACCTTTTTTATCTCCGGTGATTTCAAGTGTGATGGTGTATTTGGCTTTGCCCTTCTGATTGAGCAGAGGTTTCTCTCCGGTACTTTTGGTCAGATATTCAGTCAGGAAATCAAC
>JAZQYS010000249.1:0-3386 GCA_045633645.1 Victivallaceae bacterium
TTGCACATTCCCCGTCCCGACCGCTTTTCGGATCCCGTGAACCGCAGTCAGATGATGGCACTGTGCGAAAAGTACCCTGATATCAAATTCATCTTTGCCCACATCGGCAGAGCTTATTTCATGAAGGGGATTTTTGAAGCAAAAATTGAAGAGTTTATTCAATTCCCCAACGCTTATTTTGATACGGCAATGATCAACCATGCGGGCGTATTGAAGTATACCTTTGATCATTTTCCGTCAGAAAGGATCCTTTTCGGCAGCGATTCCCCGATTGCCCTGCTGCGGGGAAAATCGGTTGAAATCAATCACCAGTACGCCTATTTGATGGGCGAAAATTACGCCATCGGCACCTCTATCATCGACACGGAACACGCCGTTGATTTCACGACGTTTTATTTTGAACAATTAAGAGCGATCATTGAAGCAACTCCGGCAGATGCGCTGGAAGATGTCCTTTACAACAATGCACAAAAACTTTTCAACGAGGTCAAAGCATGTCAAAGCAAATAACAGTCGGTCTGCTCCCGCTTTATATCAAACTTTATGACGATGTGGCTCCAGCCGCCCGTCCCCCCCAGGAAATTTTTGCAGCAAACGTCTCTGCCAATCTTGAAAAACAGGGCTTCAAAGTTATTTCCGCCCCCGTTTGCAGAATAAAGTCAGAATTTGACGCTGCGGTAAAAAATCTTGAAAACGCAGGCTGCGAAGTGCTTGCCACACTTCACCTTGCTTACAGTCCCTCTCTTGAAAGCATTGAGGCAATCTCTTCAAGCCAACTTCCCGTGGTCATTCTGGATACCACGCCCGACGCAAGTTTTGACGATCCCGCAAAAAAACTCATGGGAAATCACGGTATTCACGGCGTACAGGATCTTGGCAACATGCTCCTGCGCCGCAAGAAACCGTTTCTGATTGCTGCCGGAGCCTGCGACGATGAATTTTTCGGAAAAGCTTCAAAACTCATCAAAGCCGCCGCAATGGCGTTCAAGATGACCCATCTGCGTATCGGCAGCGTCGGCGGAGAATTTGCCGGAATGGGGGACTTTCAGGTTCCCCGGGATACTTTCGGCATGACCGTCATTCCCTGGCAGGATATGCCAACACCCGATGCCGCTGACATTGCCGCCGAAACCGCGCAGGATCTTGCCGCCTTTGATGTGCGTGATCTGGATGAAAATGCCCACAGAGAAACTGTTGTTGCTTCTCTCAAACTGCGCAACTGGATCAAAAAAGAAAATCTGGATGCGTTCACCATCTGTTTTCTCGGTATCACCCGTTCCGCCGGCTGGGCAACAGTACCCTTCCTTGAGTGTTCAAAAGCCATGACAAGAGGACTCGGATATGCCGGAGAAGGCGACGTTTTAACTGCCGGACTTCACGCGGCACTCTTCCGTGCCTTTCCCGGCTGCGGATTTTCTGAGATGTTCTGTCCTGACTGGGTGAACAACCGTATTTTCACCAGTCACATGGGAGAAATCAACCTTGCTCTTGCTGAAGAACAGCCCGTATTGACCAGTATTCAATACAAATTCAGCGAAACGGGCAATCCCGCCGTTGCCTACGCCTGTTACCGTCCCGGAAAGGCGTGCTGGGTCAACCTTGCGCCGGGAGCAGACGGAAAGTTCACCCTGATTTCCGCCCCTGTGGAGTTTCTCCCCTCCCCCGAAAACACCCGCAAGGCAAAGCGCAATTCCGGCTGGTTCCGTCCCGTTTCAGGTTCCGCAGGAGAATTTCTGGAAAAATGCACCGAATACGGCATGACCCATCACTCCGTTGTGGTCTATGATTGCGATATGGAAATTCTCCGCAATTTTTCCAAACTCATGAATTGGGAATTTGTTGAAGTCTGTTCCTGAAAAGAGCAGATGGGAGCCGGGGGAGGAGAAAAACTTTTTTCACGGGAAAGCCGAAACGTCGGCTCCGGTATATTTTCTCTCCCCTTGTCCGCCGCAGCCTTGTGCAAAGGCGGAAACCCTTTTCAAGAAAAGCGAAGTATTTTATAAAGCAAGGACAGTACTCTGTTGGTAATTATCTACCTGCCCTTCAAAAAAACGGGGGTATTTTGTTGAGGGAATAAACTGATGTTTTGCCCGGATACAGCGTATTACCCGATTTTCCCCCGGACTATTTGATGAATTTCTGCCAGGTCTGCCATTTTTCTTCAGTCATTTCCCATTCGCAGTAAAGGGCAATTCCGTCAATATCTTTTTGACGGTCGGCGGCGGCGATCCCCCTGAGCGCAGAGGCAATATTTTCAGCATTCGGATAATGGTATCCAACACCGGCATCCTCATAAGCGGGAACACCAAGAATCAATGACAGCTCTCTCTGATGAGAAACTCCTGCCAGAGTCCGGGTCCAGTCAATCATCAAGTTTGTATAAAATTTTTCAAGCGGAATTGCTGTATCGTACATCATGACAGCCATTTGATCACAGCGGTCGGCAATCTGTTGAAGATAAAAAATCTCCCAGTGAACATTAGGGTACTGATGCCATTTTGTCGGCGGCGGATAAGCGGCAACGCTCAGGATTTTATTTCCCGTAACGGAACGGAGTTCTTCAAGCAGCTGCAGAAATTCACGGTCGCCGTTTGGCATCGGTTCTATGTTGATCTGGATTCCCGCAATCCGCGGATGTTTTTCAAAAAGTTCCTTTATTGAAGCAAAAAAATTCTTCTTCCACTTCTTGTCCCCCGGACGTGCGGATTCATAGAGTATGCCGCCCACCCACGGAATAACACGGATTTTATGTTGTTCTGCCAAATCCAGGAAACGCTCCGTTTGAACACTGTCATAAGGCGCGATTCTTCCGTTAAACTGCGCCGGACACAAATGCGGATAAACGATGGAAATTTTGTTATCTGCAAGTTTTTTGAACAGTTTTGAAATTTTTTCCTCACTGCGGAAATCGTCTTTATTGCGCTTATTGCGTTCAAACCAGCTGTCATCCCCAAGCCAGCCGTGACCGATCCAGATGGCATTGTCCCGAAGTCCGGTAAATGAGTTTTCCTCCCCTGCCGGCCAAAGCCAATAACAGATTGCAGGCAGTCCGAAAATAACAGCGAGGGCGGCAGTTACCCGCAAGGCACTTACTCCGATTTTTTTCAAAATATCGCGTTTCATTCATTCACCAATTTTTTCAGATATGATTATCTAATATACTTGTTTTGTGCCGATATACAAGTCTGATAAATAAAAAAGAGGAAACGTGGACCTCATGGACGATTCACTTTATTCAGTGATAACACTTTTCGTCCATCAGGTCCATCAAACGCCGGTGTTTTTCAGCGGGACTTTTTGGTTCCGAGCAGCAGAAAAGCCTGCGCCGGAACGGTCACGGAAACTTTGCCGTTTGATACAGTAATATCTTTCTTATAGAATTCTTC
>JAZQYS010000250.1:0-7790 GCA_045633645.1 Victivallaceae bacterium
CCTGAAACTGAATATTGCCCCGCTGATGGGGCGCAGAGATGCCGCCGTTGGCCGTGCGGCAGACTCTTTCGGTGCGGATATTTTTTCTCTGCCCGAAGAAAAACGGATTGCCCACTATATCCGTACAAGCAGACTTCTTGAACTGGCGATGAACGATTGTGATGCGATCATCGCCGGACTTTCCAGTCAGGATACAATCACCCGTGAAAAACGGCTGCGCGCATTTCTTTCGATGCTCCGTGATATGATTGTGACCATCAAGGCATCGACCGTACTTGAAAATGTGATTCTGCTGGAAGGCTCTGAAGTGTTCAGGGAGCTTTCTGTTGAAGTAACCGGCAACCAGCTGGCTGAAAGTGAACAGGTCCTCTCAGGAACTGAAATCAATCTGGTGAATCGTTTGCGGGATTTCTTTGCCCGCACCCTGCCCCGGCTGAACCGGTACAGGGAATATGCCCGGAAAAATTTCAGTCGTGTCTACGCCGATAAGTATTCCGTCTCTTACCGGAGCTACTTTGAGGTGTACGGACAGGAGGATTTTTAATATATAAAGTTAAAAAATTTTCTCTTTAAACATAAGGGTTTGAAAAAATGACAAATTACCGGATTGAAATCTCTCCGCTTCCCAAGTGGCGCGATGCCCGCGGGACCGGCGTTGCCGGACAGATCGAACAACTTTTCTCCTTCAAAGTCCGCGAAGTCCGCGTCCGTGACGTTTACACCGTCTCCGCTGACATCACCTCCTGCGAAGCTGAGAAACTGGCGGATCTGCTCTATAATCCGGTTCTTCAGGGCTGGCAGGTCGGGGAAACCAAGTCTGCCAACTTTGTGGAACTTCCCGCCTGTGATTATATTATTGTCGTCGGCTTCCGTCCCGGTGTGACCGACAACGTTGCGCGTACTTTCAGTGCTGCCGCCGCCGATATCCTCGGACGCAAACTCAAAGAAGATGAATTTGTTGCCTCCAGCGCCGAATATCTCATCTACGGCGACGGACTTACCCGTGAACAGATGGAAACCGTCGGCAGAAAACTGCTCGCCAACGAACTTATCCAGAGCGTGCGCGTGCTTTCTGCTGAAGAAGCCAAGGCGGGAATCCCCCTCAACCTGCCCAAAGTTTCCGGAGAAGGAAAAGTTCAGGTCCGCGAATACGATCTTGAAATTTCTGATGATGCCCTCGTTGATTTGAGCAAAAAGGGTACGCTTGCCCTGACGCTTGAAGAAATGAAAGCCATTCAGAACTATTTCCGTACCGCCGAAGGACGTGAACAGTTCAACCTCAAAAAATGTCCGACTGACGTGGAACTTGAAGTTCTTGCCCAGACCTGGAGTGAACACTGCAAACATAAAATTTTCAGTGCCAACATCGATTACGAAAACTGCGAAACCGGCGAGAAAATGCAGATTAACTCCTGCTACAAGACCTTCATCCAGAAGACCACCCGCGATATCCAGAAAAAAGTTGACTACCTCGTTTCCGTCTTCAGCGATAACGCAGGTGTGATTGACTTCAACGACAAGTGCGATGTGGTTTACAAGGTTGAAACGCACAACAGCCCCTCCGCACTGGATCCCTACGGCGGCGCAATGACCGGTATCGTCGGCGTTAACCGCGACCCCATGGGTACCGGACAGGGTGCGGATCTTCTGATCAACGTCTGGGGTTACTGCTTCGGCTCTCCCTTCACCGATCCTGAACTGGTTCCCGAAGGATTGCTGCACCCCCGCCGTCTGCGTGACGGTGTCCACAAAGGCGTTATCGACGGCGGCAACCAGAGCGGTATTCCCTACGGCAACGGCTGGGAGTTCTTTGATGACCGCTACATCGGCAAACCGCTGGTCTACTGCGGAACCGTCGGCAAGCTGCCCAAGAGTGTCAACGGTATTCCCGGAGCCTCCAAGACCATCAATCCCGGCGACCTGATTGTCATGGGCGGCGGAAGAATCGGTAAGGACGGTATCCACGGCGCGACTTTCTCCAGCGAAGAACTGCACAAAGACAGTCCCGCTCAGGCGGTTCAGATCGGTGACCCGATCACCCAGAAAAAACTTTCTGACTTCATCCGTGAAGCCCGCGACCGCGGACTTTACCGCTTCATCACCGATAACGGTGCCGGCGGACTTTCCTCCAGCGTCGGTGAAATGGCTGAACTGTGCAACGGCTGTAAGATGGACCTTAAAAAGGCTCCGATCAAGTATGCCGGACTTCAGCCCTGGGAAATCCTCGTTTCCGAAGCTCAGGAACGCATGAGTTTTGCCGTTCCGCCGGAAAAGATCGAGGAGTTCAAAGCCCTCGCCGCCAAGCGTGACGTTGAAGTGACCGTCATGGGTGAATTTACCGACAACGGCAAATTCCACATCATGTACGGCGACGAAACTGTTGCCTATCTGGATATTGAGTTCATGCACGGCGGTCTGCCCAAAATGCAGCTCAAAGCCCGCTGGAATGCTCCGAGCTTCCCCGAACCGGACTTCTCCACCCGCAACATCGCCGATGATCTTGCTCAGCTTGCCGGACAGCTCAACCTCTGCTCCTGCGAATACAAGGCAAGACAGTACGACCACGAAGTCAAAGGTCTCAGTGTTGTCAAGCCCTACGGCGGCAAATGCCGTGACGTGGCGGCGGATGCCACCGTCACCATGATTGAGCCGCTGAGCACCGAAGGTGTGGTGTTGAGTTCCGCCATTCTGCCGCACTACGGCGATATTGATACCTATCACATGACCGCTTCCACGCTTGACCTGGCTGTTCGCCGTGCGATTTCCGTCGGCGGAGATATGGAAAAGATTGCGGTTCTGGATAACTTCTGCTGGCCCGATCCGGTTCAGAGTGAAAAGACTCCCGACGGCGAATATAAACTGGCTCAGCTGGTCCGTGCCAACCAGGCATTGGCAGATTACACCATGGCTTACCTCTGCCCCTGTATTTCCGGTAAGGACTCCATGAAAAACGACAGTACCCGCGGCGGCAGAAAGATTTCCATTCCCCCGTCACTGCTGTTCAGCGTTATTGCCAAGTGTCCGGATATCGCCCATGCCATGACGCTGGATGCCAAGAATGCCGGCGATTTCGTTTACGTCATCGGTGATACCAAGGCTGAACTCGGCGGCAGTGAATACTACAACATGCTGGGCTTCACCGGAAACAACGTTCCCAAAGTTGACGCCAAAGAGTGCCTTGCGACCTATGACAAGGTGATTGCCATGGTCAGAAAAGATCTGGCAGCCTCTCTGTCTGCTCCCGGACCCGGCGGTCTGGGTATGGCTTTCGCCAAGGCTGCAATGGCCGGACGTCTCGGCATGAAGATCGATCTGGATGCCATTCCTGCAAGCGAAACTTGCAGCGATGCTGAAAAACTTTACTCCGAATCCAACGGACGTTTCATTGCAACGGTCAATCCCGCCAAGGCAGCTGAATTTGAAGCCGCCCTTGAGGGCTGCGTCTTTGCAAAAGTCGGTGTGGTCACCGAAGAGCAGAGCATTGTTCTGACCGGCAGCGATTCCGGAGAAAACACCGTCTGTCTTGAAAAGCTCGTCAAGAATTACAAGGCGACACTTGACCAGATCTGACGTGAAAACAGTTGCATTTTCCGGTGAAAAAGAGGAGTTGCCGGAAAATGCGGAGAAACTGTATCTTTATATACCGGAGGAATTTTTTCTGCACGTTGCGGAAAATGCTATATTCCTCCGGAAAACCCCAAAAAGAGGAGGTGGGGCGTGAAAGAGATATCAGAGAATAATGCGGTACAGAAACCGGATGCGGAGGCTTTGATAGAGAGCAATCTCCGTCTGGTTCTTAAGATTGCAAATGATTTTCTGGGGCGTGGTTTGCCGTGGGATGATCTGGTTTCCGAGGGAAACCGGGGATTGATGACTGCGGCACGCCGTTACAATCCCGAGCGCGGAGCAAAATTCAGTACATACAGTGCGCTCTGGATTAAACAGGCAATCCGTCAGGCGATTGCGGAACAGGTGCAGACTGTGCGTGTTCCCATCGGAACCCAGCAAAATGCCCGGCGGATAGAGCGTTGTGCCAGAGAATTGGAGTCCGCCCTGGGCAGAATTCCCACAGATGACGAAGTTGCGGAGGCGGCAAATCTGCCTTTGGTGACAATCCAGAGATTGCGGAACAACCGCCAGGCGGATATGCAGTCCCTGAACGACATCATCGGTGACGATCAGGATGGCACTGAACTGCAGGATCTTCTTGCCGACCAAACGACACCGCCGCCGGATATGGCATTGCGGAAAATTGAGGATATTGAACAGCTTTTTGTCCTGCTTGAAACTTTAAGCGACCGTGAAAGACAGGTTCTTCAAATGCGTTTCGGACTTGACGGAGAGGCCATCCTTACACTTGATGAAGTCGGTAAAAAATTAAACTGTACGAATGAACGTGTCCGTCAGATCCAGAATGAAGCGCTCCGCAAACTTCATGATTTGATGCTTGCGGATAAAAACAGTGATGAATAACAGAAAACGGAAATGATTTATCCTGAATCAGCAGTAATACTTGCGCCGTTATCGGGCTATACGGATTGGGCATACCGCCGCGCCGCGCGGCGTTGCGGCTGCCGCTTTGCGTTTACCGAGATGGTGGATTGTTCCAGTCTGGTCTATGCCTCCGGACGGGGAGAATTGATGCTCCGCCGCGGGGAGGATGAAGATTTTCTCGGCGTGCAGCTTGTCGGAGCCATACCCGAACATCTGGCTATTGCCGCAGAGAAACTCAATGCCCATGAATTTTCCTTATTGGATTTGAATTTGGGCTGTCCCGTGCCGAAAGTGTACGGCAAAGGGGCAGGTGCGGCATTGGGACGGAATCCTGAACTGGCGCTTCGTTGTTTTGAAGCGATTGCAGAAAAGAGCCGTTTTCCTCTTACGGTGAAATTGCGGATCGTGCATGCCGAAGACCCGGAACCTACTGTTGATTTGGTAAAGAAGCTTGTGGAACGGGGCGCGTGTGCGGTAACGATACACGGACGGACCCGTGAAGCATTTTATACAGGAGAAGTTAATTTCGGAATCATCCGGGCTGTTCGTGAGGCAGTTCCGGATGTACCTGTTATTGCGAACGGCGGCATAGTTTCTGTTGAAACGGCAGAAGAGATGCGCCGTGAAACGGGTTGTACGCGTTTGATGCTTGCGCAGGGAGCGATGGGCAACCCGTGGCTTTTCGGCAAGATCTGCGATGGGAAAGACGATCCTGATCTGGAAGAATGGAAAGATGTTGTCCATGGACATATCAGCGATATGGTCACATTGTACGGAGAAGAAATCGCGTTACGCAATGCGCGTAAAATCGTGCATGATTATTTAAAAGGGCGCGGTTTTCCCTCCGGTTTGCGTGCTGAGGCGTCGGTTTTGGCGACGATGAAAGACTTGGAAAAACTTTTATCCATGGCTCGTCCGGCAGTCAGTCGGAGTCCGTCTCCGCGCGGAATCCGCTATGATGGTTACAAAGAATCGTAAAAAAAGCATTAAAAACTTCAAAAAAAACAAAAAAAGACTTGTAAAGTCAAAAAAAAGTGATATATTAAGAAATGTTGAGAACGCAAGAGTCTTAACAAAGAGTGGCAGGATAGCTCAGTCGGTAGAGCAGGGGACTGAAAATCCCCGTGTCCCCAGTTCGATTCTGGGTCCGGCCACCATTTTTTTGCCTTAATTTGGCTGTAAGTTCTTTATTTTGAGCTTACAGCCTTTTTCTTTTCTGGTCCGGCCATTATTTGAGAGGAAATCGACAAAGTCTCAAAAACACCCCGTTTCTGAGCTGATAAGTGTGCGATAACTTATCACCTGTTTTCAGAAAAATCAAGCCGGATTTTGCCCCCTACTCTACCGACTGAGCTATCCTGCCGCCTGAACCGTGTGATTATAGAAATTGCCAATACAATGCCCTCAAACAGGAATACAGGCTGCGCCGGAACAAACCGCATAGCATTTACTATATGATGGCGGCACTTGGAATGCCGATGCTCCCCGTTTGCCGTCCTCACCTTTTTGATGATGGTTCAGCCGCCAAATCAGATCGCATCCAACTCCGCGTGCCTTTGCTGTTACTTATCTACAGACCACTTCTTCTGCCTTCTCTGCCTTTGCCCGGCAGAGACAGGCTGCACACAATATACAGCTCTTTCCCGTGCGCTTGCTCTATGTAAAAAATGGTCTCAAACATGGACTGATCTGACACATAATACTCCTGACCATTGAATGGATCAGCCTTTACCCGGCAGTAATACAAGTGACAAAAACATATCTTTTATAATTTGAAAAAAGATATTTCTATGATATTTTATTTATATTGTGATTATATGTAATTGATATATAAATAAACATAGAAGATAAAGTATGACCAATACACCATTACCATTGACCGTTTGTTCTTGGATGCAATATTCTAACTGGGATTTGGTACGAACGCAATACCGCTCAGGAGACATCTTCTTCGACAGCCCAATCAGTTTTCCTTTGGAGTCTGCAAGGATTTATTCGCCATTGTTTTTTTCCAGAAGTACAACATTGCTCTATGGCGAAGAACTGTGTTTAAATTTTCTCTTGCGCATAACTGCATCGGCTATGACGGCTTGTACGTTGATGAAAAATTGGACTGTCCAAACATCGTCACCTATACCTGTTGTGATCATTGTTCCTGAAACTGATGTCCTCCGGATTTATCACGAAATAGAGCGGACCCCATGTCTTTCTCAAAAAATCACAGTCACCCAAACATCTCCAATTATCCAAGACACCTCTTTGCTGAATTATTTTGCCAAGCCCGGAATTGTTTTTGTAGATTCCCGTTGTCTGCCCGATGACAAAGATTTTTACGAGATCAGAAAAAAAATGGGGATATATAATGCCGTTGTTATATTTCATCGCTATAAACATCCAAGTGATTATTTATTACAACATATTGACAGCTCAATACGTCTGAAAAGAATCGGCTTCGGAAATGAACGGGATTTTATGGAGGCTCAAATAATATCCAACCATTGTAAAAATAAAAAATTTTATTTCTCAATGAATTACAGTTCCCAAGCGTCCTGGCTGTGCCGCTATGATGATCGTCCAGCAACAATGCAACGGACTATGCGAATTTCCCCGCAAGTACAACAGGAGCTTATCCGGGCCCGTTGTGATCGTCAAAATATGGTTCCAATACGGATGCTGGCAGAGCGGTTTGAATTATCAGTCGCGACTGTAAACAGATTTCTAAAACAACATGGATTAGCAAAACAAGCATCACCTGACGGAAAAAAGCGCGGAAGAAAGCACACATTGCGTCCGGATGAATATGTAAATTTCTCAAATTATATGGCCGAAGCAAGCCTGTCTTCTCTGCAATTGCAAGTGCAGCCACAACCCAATTTTCTTACAGAAATAATGAAAGTTCATATGAACCGCTTCACAATGTTAGGTCAGGAGGATCTGAAAATACAAGACATTGCAGAAATCATCAACAACAGTCAGCTCTCATCAAATCAGAAATTGGAGTGCATAAAAAAACTATTATAATATCTCTGTTTGATGCAAAATCCTCTTTCATCAGTAAAAACTTAATGCATGCACGGATAACTATGTGACAAACCTGTACAGAAGCCCGTCACGCTGGCGTTTATCCGGTCAAAATCGACACATTTTCATTCCGGATATATGTAATACTCCAATGAAAATAAATTCAAGAGAAAGTGTTTTTACTTATGAAAAGAAAAAGAGATCTTACCTATGATAGATTCTATTTAGGAACTCCTATATTACAATTTACAACTCAGAAGATAGGTTTGGATGAA
>JAZQYS010000251.1:0-3503 GCA_045633645.1 Victivallaceae bacterium
AATGCGATAGTCCACGCCGGCTTCAATGCCATTGATATTTTTATCAAGGCACCCAACGTTCTGCGTAAAGGTCCCTGCGATATCAATGATATCATCGACCGGGCGGAATCCTATGGTCTGGATGTTGTGCTTTACAGCTATCTTTCAAGTTACAAACATCCGGATGATGCGGATTGCGAAGCCTTTTTTGACAGCATTTACGGAGAAGTTTTCCGCCGTCATCCGAAAGCGGCTGCGCTGCATCTGGTGGGAGAATCCCTGCAGTTCCCGAGCAAAGATCCGCACACTTCCGGCAAGAGTCACAGAGAGAGTGTGACCGATGGTATTCCGGACACCCGTCCGAGTCCGGGCTGGTATCCCTGCTATGATTACCCCGCTTATGTTCAGAGAATCGTGGATGCCGTTCACCGGGTGAAGCCCGAAGCGGAAGTTATTCTCAATACCTATAACTGGGGATATACGCCGGCGGAATTGCGTAAAGCATTCCTTGAAAAAGTCAATAAAGATGTGACAATCCATGTAACCTATGACATTTTCAAGACGGATGTCCGGGAAGGATTGACCTGTCCTGTGATGGATTACAGTATTTCCGCGGATGTGCCGGGCAGCTATTTTACCACTGAAGTCAAGGCCGCGCATGAAGTCGGATTCAAACGTCTGCGTGTGACCAGCAACCTGGCGGGAGCCACCTGGGATTTCGGCAGTGCGCCCTATGCGCCTGTGCCTTTCCGCTGGCTGACCAGAATGAATGTACTCAAGGACTACTTGCAGTACGGCGTGACCAGTTTCTACGACGATCACCATTACGGCTGGTGGCCCAATCCCTGTATTGATATGGCAAAAGAAATCTTTTCCAGCAACGGAGAAACGGATATTCCGGCTCTGCTGAAAAAAGTTGCTTCCCGCGATTACGGTGCCGAAGTTGCCGACGATGTGGTTGCAGCCTGGAAACTCTGGAGTGACTCCATGGAATATTATGTCGGCACGAATGAAGACCAGTACGGTCCGTGGCGTGTGGGACCGGCATATCCGTTCATTTTCCAGCCCAACATTTCGCGGACGATGCGCAACAAAGAGATTCAGTTCCCCTGTGCCGCGCCGGGAATCATCAAGACGTTCTATACGCCTTATGAAAACGAAAACCAGTCTCCCGGACCGATGCGTAACCCTGTTGAGGTCAAACGTCTGACTGCCATGCTCAAAATGTGGGACGAGGGTCTTGAGTTGATCCGCAAAGCTCTTGCACGTGTTCCTGCAAAGAAACTTGATGAGGCCGAAAGACTTTATGCGCTGGGCAAATTCATCAGCTGTTCAATTAAGACCACGCTCAATATGAAGAAGTGGTGGGTACTGAATCTTCAGCTTCAAGTACAGAGCGAAAAAGACGGTATGCTGAAAAAGCTGGATGAAATTGAAGCACTTGCCGCCGAAGAAATCGCCAACGTCAAAGATTGCTTTGATGCGGTCCGCACGGATTCCCGTATCGGTTGGGAACCCTCAATGGCATACGTTTGCGACGAGTGGCATCTGGATTGGAAACTCCGCCAGATGGAAAGTGCTCTGCGCGAAGTTGATTCCTACCGCAAAATGGTTTTGCTGTAAAGAGAGATAATTCTTAAAGCAACCTCAAGGCAGCTGCCGGAATTTTCCGGCAGTTGCCCTTATCAATTTTTTATACGGAGAAATTTTTTATGGCTGAAAAAACTCGTACACCTCAGGGACCGGAGAGGTTTCTTTTTAAAAGTGCCGGTATCGCCCTGTGGGGATATACGCTGATGCTGTTTATTATGCTGCTGCCGGCAATCGCACTTAAAATGAATCCGGGGACAGCTGATGCAGGTGCCGAGGCTCTCAAAACTCAGTCGCTGATAACTTTTTCTCCGTTGTTTATGACCATCGCTCTGGTCGTAACCGCTTTGTTTTTTGCTGTGCTTCAGAACAAATATTTTGTTGCTTCCGCCATCGCCGAAGGAAAAAATGCCGGTAAGGAAGATTTGAAACGCATGTTGATTCCGGTTCTGCGTTACAAAGAAATTCTACGCCTTGCCGGAGATAAACCGCTGATCAAACCGATGATCGTTTGTTCGGTTTTGTTCTGGATCTCTTTGCTTGTATTCGGTTTGTTAAGTCCCTTTCCCTTTTATTTTCTTCTGGCGGCGATTTTGCTGTTTTATGCCTCTGTTCAGAGAAGCTCCGGCAAACGCATGGGAAAAGTTCTGCGGGGATGGACTTTTGTCCTTTTAATCGTATTTCTGCTTTCTTCCGTTGACGGACTGCGGGCGCTCAAGGCTCCTGAAACTGTTGCGGATTCTTCCATCCCCCGCAACAGAAAAGAGTTGGCTGCTTTGCTTAACTGCAGTTCCCCTGATAAAGAGTTTACCGCATTAACTCAAAAATACATGGCTGAAAATCACGTTTGCGATAAACTCAATGATGCGCGTTTTTATTATGCCGTGCCTGCACGTTTCCGTCTTGAAGCAAACAAAATTATTTCAAATGAGCAGACAAAAAAGACTTTTTCTGAACTTGAAAAAGCCCTGGATGCCGGAAAATATTTTACTCACGATTTTACCTCTGCGCCCTATCTCTGGTATCAGACCGGATACGGTCAGTTTGACCGCATCGTCTGCCGTCTTCTTTCCGCAAAAATCCTGCACGCTCTGGAAACAGGAAACCGTGCTGAAGTTATGAAAATTTTCCGCCGTTTAACCGTATTTCAGAAAAATGTTCAGAGAGGAAATTTTTCCACCGGTCTGGTGACGGTGTTTCATCTTGAACTCAACCGCGCCTTCCTTGTCGGCACCATGCTGGGACGCGGTATTTTAACGGATAAGGATTTGCAGGAAATTTCTTCTTACAATAAAAAGCGTGAGCAGGAACTTTACAAGGTTTTGATGACCTCCCTGCGCAGCGAAGCCCTCTTTGAACGGGAACTCATTGACGATATGATGAAAGTTTATCCCTGGATTCAAAGTTCCGAAGCATCTGACGGAAAATTGTTCAAAAGCAAAGTCATGCAGTTCCTTCTCCGCGGAAACAATGCTTTCCCGCCGAATACCTGGAATGCTGTTATTCACCGCAAAATCCGCAGCGAAAGTACCGCAAAATTTAATGCCATGCTCAAAAAGTATGCCGACTGCAAAAAGTTTTCAGCAGATGAAAAGAAGTTGACCGGAACATATTTTGTCATGCTCAACTACAAAGCTCAGAATGCCGGTATTGCAGGACTGTATCACGCCATAACCTTTGTCCGCATGACTGATACAGCTCTGAAAATTGAAAAGTTCCGCAGAGCAAACAAACGCCTGCCCAAAACTCTTGAAGAACTGAAAGTCCCCGTTCCCGTTGATGCCGTGTCCGGTAAAAAAATTGCTTACACCGCCTCCGGTTTTGAAGTTCAAACCTATCCCGGCCCCGGCAAAACAGATCGCATGAAATTTGACGGCTGGCAGCTTTACGGCTCCATCAGAGATTACGTCAACCTCTCCGTCCCCACCACCTGG
>JAZQYS010000252.1:0-2046 GCA_045633645.1 Victivallaceae bacterium
GCGGTGGAGCGATGATGCCGACATACTCAAACAAGGGCGGTCGGCGGTATTATTACTATCTTTGCAGCAAGGATTCTAAACGGGCAATTTCAGAATGTCCGGTTAAGCAAATACCTTCCGGAGACATTGAGGCACTTGTCATTATAGCTCCCGCCTGATTATTAACCTAATAAAAAGGAAACAAGAAATGATCAAGAAGTACAGCGAAGAAAAAAGGATGGAGGTAATCAATGCACGCAAAGACGGCACAACCATTGCTCAAATTACAACACAAACCGGAGTTGGACAAACAACGGTAAAAGCATGGCTGAAAGATGCAGGATTGACAGCCAATCGCAAATGGGAATCCGATGAAATTCAAACCATTCTCCAAGAATATGAAAAATGCCGTTCCCCAAAGGCTGTTCAGGAAAAATACGGAATCTGTAAAAGCGCACTTTACCGTCTGCATAAAAAAATACAAGCCGAGCAACGCATCGTTGTAAAAGATTATACTGCCGGACAAATTGCTGTAATGAAACGCAAGTTGGCAACATTGGAAGAAGAAAATCAAATTTTCCGTCAAAGCGGATGCGGTACATCTGCCACCATTGATGAAAAAATCTCTGCCGTTGAAAAGTTGCGTAGTGATTTTTCTATCCATGCGATTTGCCGGACTCTCAATTTGGCAAAAGGTACATACTATAACCGCTTGTATCGAACTCCTGCAGAAACTGTTTTTGAACAACGAAATAATGAGTTGTCGCCAATCATAAGAGAAATATTCGAATCAAGCAATGGACGGTTCGGTGCAAATATGATCCATGTAAAAATGCGTGAGCAGGGAATTGTTGTATCAAAAAAGCACGTTAAAACTTTGATGGATAGGATGCAGTTGGTCAGCAGACAAATGACTCCGGTATTGTTCAATACCAGGAGCAGAAATTATGTGTTCCGTAAAAATTTGGTCTGCCAGAAGTTTAAGGCTGATTTGCCAAATGTTTTATGGGTAAGCGATGTAACTTTTATTCGTGCCGGAGATGTTTTTCACAGTCTTTGCGTAGTTATTGATGTATTTTCACGCAAAGTGATCGCCCATAAGATTTCGCTCAACAATGATACGGCTTTGATATTGGAAACATTTCAGGAGGCATTTATTGCCAGAGGTAATCCTTCGGGAGTAACCTTCCACAGCGATCAGGGAAGAAATTATACTTCATACGCCTTCGCAATTGTTTGAGAGAACACGGCGTGCATCAATCTTTTTCCAATCCGGCTACACCGCACGATAATGCCGTTGCAGAAGCATTTTTTTCGGTATTGAAGCGAGAGGATATTTCTCACAGCTATTATCAAACACGCGAAGATTTAGAAAATGCTGTGGCAAATTACATTGAGTTTTACAACTCTATGCGTCCACATCGCAAACTGCACAATTTGTCCCCGGATGCTTTTGAACGCAGTTTCAACCATTAAGGGGGATCAAAAGTCGGGTTTGATTTTCTGATAATCCGGTAACTCCCGTACAACAGCAGAAAAATTGATTTTTCGTAGATTTTTCAAAAAGCGTCGACCATTGCATCCCGATATGGATTTTTCAGACTACCTTTTGCTGGAAAAATAAAAAACGGAATTTCAGCAGGACCAAAGGTCGTGTCTAAAATTCCGTATACACTGCACGTATACACTGCACGAAAGGAAATATCAGTCTTCGATTTTCCAAGTATTATCAACCTACAGAATTATTGTCAAATTGTTGAACTGCCGCAAAAGGTTCTGTCAATATTCAACTCAGTAATAAACTTGAAAAATCAAGTCCGAAATCAGTAATCGCTCTTTTCTTTTATTCCGAGTTTATTCATGCGGTAATTCATCATACGGGGGGAAATCCCCAGTTCCCGGCCTGCCTCTGATAAATTACCATTGCTGCGTTTGATCGCTTGCGTGATCAATTCACGCTCGTAACCGGCAAGCAGAAGATCTATCAAAGGCTTTACTCCTGCTTCCGGCATGGCATAATGGGTTTGCTTGTATTGCAGAGAGGGCGGCAGATTATAGTGGTGGATA
>JAZQYS010000253.1:0-9546 GCA_045633645.1 Victivallaceae bacterium
CCAGAGGGAGCGTTCAAGAGGCATTTTGCTGAACTTCATGGGTTCAAGCATTCTGCCTTCGTTGAAATAGGGCAGAAGGGCAAAACGCACATGCATTGCCTTTTTGACAAAAAGTCTGCGGGCGTCAGCGGAACGCAGTTCGCTTAAAGTGAACCAGCCCAGCTGTTCGGCAAAAACCAGCTGCTGACCGAGTTTTGAGAAGAAGGACTGCTTGTCTCCCGGACGGCTGTGGTTGTAAAGTTTGCCGACAAACTGCGCTCTGCCGGCGTAGATGGACTGGAACAGCGGAATCTGTTCCTGATCGGTCCAGCGCCAGGCGAGGTAACCGTCAAACTGTCTGAGGTATGCTTCGGCATTTTCTTCAGTGGTATGGCAGAAGTTGCGGTTCTTTTTGTGGAGAACGGCAAACATCTTATCAAACATTTTCCAATAACCTTTTTCAAGCCAGAGAGAGGGATCGCTGTAATCGTGTCCGTGTCCGGCAGCGTAACACATGAAAGCGCGTCCGGTACCGACCTGATCGTGATAAACGCCGTCAAAGCCCATGCTGTTCACACGGGTAACGAGTCTGACAAGCCAATCCTGCCAGGCGTTGACAGCAGGACAGATGACGGTGTAGACATTGCCTCTGCCGTAATCCTCCTGATGAAGTCCGCCGGTACGGGAACGGACGGCATATTTCAAACCGTGAGAGGTATACATGTAGTCGGTACGGTTGGGACCGTCTTTGACTTTCCACAGACGTGAATCAATATAGGGAATGGTGTAGATATTGTTTTCGCGGATTTGTTTGTTGATTTCAACAACAAAATCTTTGGAGGGGAAGTGAGGCCATGCGGCTTTGGCGTTGTCTTCCCAGTTGTACCAGTGCAGACCGAAGGGCAGTTCAAAGTATCCGCGCAGGAAGTTGGCGGTATCGCGCATATCTTCTGCGGCTTCTCTGTTGGCGGTAAAGGTCAGAATCCACAGCGTATTGTTGCGGAACCACGCAGGCGTGGACTTGCGGGGAAGATCTTTGATCCACCATTTGGCATTTTTTTCCAGAAAACGGCGGTAGATTTGTCCTGCCTCAAACCAGCTGCCGGAATAAACTTCAAGAACGGCTCTTCCGTTGTGGTAGAAATTGTTGCCGCCTTTTGTTCCGCGTTTGAGCAGCACAGGATTTTTCCATTGAACAAGCAGATTGGCACGTTTGCCGCTGACGGAAAAGGTCTTTGTACGGGCAAGACCGTCTTCAAAGCCGAAGTAAAGTCCCTCTTTGCCGTTGTAGTAAGCACCGAACTGCATGGTGGCACGTCCGGCAGGATACACGCCATCCTGTCCCCATTTGAAACGCTCGGCAGTCGGATTTTTGACCTCAACACCGGACATATAGGGATAAGCCAGAACATCGTTGTTTCCCGGCAGTTTGGCAAAAGCGTAACAGGGGAAGAAAACTTCATCAAGAATTTTATCTTTGCTCTGATTGCGGACGGCAATATCTGTTTCAATGCGTTTGCCGTTAAAGATGACAGAAACATCCGCCACAAAGGCAAGGGGGGATTTGCCCTGCCATTTGATATTAAGTCTGCGTCCTGAAACTGTGCTGTTCCAGGTCAAACCGGGAGAACTGCTTTCAAGAACACTTGTTTTATTGCCCTGACGGTAGTTGAACTGCCAGGAAACAGTGCGTTGTCCGAAAATTTCGCGGTTTTCTTTTCTGTTCCAGACACCCAGCAGCGGAGAGTTGCCTTTTCCGTTTCCGACGGCAGTCAACGCAGCAAGATCAGAAGTTGTGATCAACTTGAAGTCTTTTGAAGAAGAGTTGATCTTTTTTGCCAATACGTCAAAGTTGGAAACTTTTGCAAATTTTGCCGCCGTATTGACAAAGGAGAGCAATTTTTTCTGATCCAGTCCGTTTTCAGCACCTCTGAGAACGGATTCAGCGATAAAACGCATGGCAGGAGACTTTTTGTCAAGAGAATCTGCCGCATTTTTCAGAGAATCGGAAACAGCGGAAAAACCTTTGCGGGTGACCTTAACATGTTTTTGTTTACTGAATTCCTCGGCGATTTCAGCTTCGCTCATGGGATAGTTGTACATCTTGGCGCAAGCAAATTCTCCGTCAAGGAACCAGGGACCGCCGCCGAAACCGTTGCCGATTTGAATCAAATCCTGAACCTGTTTGGGCGCAACGTTGCGGGCGCGGTGGACAATTTCTCGTTCACCGTTGACAAAAATACTGACGATGTAACCGACTTCGCCCTGCGCCAGATCGTTGAAGTATTCAATCGTGGCGGCATACTGTGTCCAGACACCGGGAACGGGAGCAGCCCCCATGGTGGTTGCCGCCCAGTTTTTGCCGTCATGGAAATTGACGTAAAGAACTTTTCCGGAACGTCCGAAAATAAATTCTTTTCCCTTTGAAAAGAACATATCATGGGAAATTTTTCCACCGGCTTTGAATTGTCCGAAATCATTAAGTTTGACAGTGGCAATCAGGGTGATACCCTTGGTGGAAATATGCACATTTTCAGTTCCGGGAACGGAGGCAAAGTCGCCCTTGCCTGAAAGTTTCATCGTTCCGTTTGAAACCTGCGCTTTGCGGTGCAGTTTCAGTCCTTTTGCGGATGTGAAATCAAAGTCAAAAACAGCTTTTTTATCAGCGGCAAAGAGTGTTCCCGCCGCCAGAAGAGAGACAAGAATAAACTTTTTCATTATTTCACGACCTTGCTGATTTGTTTGGCAATTTCTGCAACCTCTTCCGGAGTAAGAACTTTATCGTAAATCTGAGTGGTAGCAATCAAACCTTCCATAATCCACCAGCCACCCCAGCCTTTGCCGATGGTGACCAATTCTTTGTTGGCGGGATTGACTGTTGCCTTGTAAGAGGAAGTTTTGACCTTTTTGCCGTTGATATACATATTGACGGTGTAAGTGCCGGGTTTGGTTTCTCCCACAGTTGCAGTCAGAGCGACCCACTGTTGGGCAGGAACGCCGGGGACCAGGGTGGTCATCAGCCATTTGGTTTTGTTGACCTGTCCGTTGCCGACGTTGAAATAAAGCAGTTTGCCCTGTCTGCCGAGAAGAAATTCTCCGGGCTTGAAGAAAATCATATCCAGCGTGTTGGTTTTGCCTTTGATATCCTTATCAATGGCAAAATTGACAACTGCGTGGAATGTCATACCGTTTTTGATGGTCATATCCGCGCTCTGCGGAATGGTTATATAATTGTATTTGGTAAGTTTCAATGCCTGAACAGGGGTGGTGATTTCAGGAGCCGTGACAAATTTGGGCTGCTGTTTGTACTTGCCGCGCTGAGCAATGACCGGAGCAGTGAAGTCATAATCCAGAATCGGCTCGGAAAGAGCCGCGGCGGCAAAGGTTTGTCCGAGCAGAACAAGAGAAATAAAACAAACTGTTTTTTTCATTTTCATACCTTTCTTTATTTTATTTGTTGAAAATGCTTTTATACTATACTCATTCAACCTGATTTTGTCAAGAATTTTCAGGCAGATAACGTCCGCCGGTCGTCCAGAGAATATGGGTGATATTTTCAGGAGAAATATTGTGCTTTTCACAGAAACCGGATTTTATGACCTCCTGCGGACCGGGAAATCCTGCGGCGGCGGAGGGTTCAATTTTGAGATTTTCAGTTTCACGGACAAGTTTCTGATAAACATCAAGAATATCATCTTCCATCGTAAAACATCCGGCAAGAAGTCCTTTCATCAATTTGCCGACAAAGGCGGAGGGACGTCCGACCGCCAGACCGTCGGCACTGGTACGGTTGGACAGTCCGATATCGTAAACGCTTACGGCATCGTTTTTTCCCGTCACAAGTCCGAGTGTCATACAGGGGGCATCCACGGGTTCTGCGAAGAAACAGTGGACAGCATCTTTAAAAAGCATTTTGAGTCCGAAACAAATGCCGCCGGGCGCGCCGCCGACACCGCAGGGCAGATAGACGAACAGCGGGTTTTCAGGTGTGGGCAGCAGCTTGCGCTGCGCCAGCTGCGCCTGCAGACGCAGTGCGGCAACGGAGTATCCGAGAAAAAGTTCCATGGAGTTTTCATCGTCCACAAAATAGGAGTAAGGGTCGCTTTCAGATTCTTTTCTGCCCTGAGCGACGGCGGTGGAGTAGTCTCCGGCATACTCTATTACTTCAACGCCTCTGGAGCGCAGAAGCTGTTTTTTCCATTCTTTGGCATCGCTTGACATGTGAACACGCGCTTTGAATCCCAGAGCGGCGGAAATTGTACCGATACTCAGTCCGAGGTTGCCGGTACTGCCGACGGAAACGGTATATTTTCCCAACAGATTGCGGATTTCTTTATCTGCAATTTTGCGGTAATTGTCTCCGGGAGAAAGTACACCTGCTTCAAAACAGATTTGTTCAGCAAAACAAAGAACATTATAAATGCCTCCGCGCGCCTTGACGGAACCGGCGACAGGGAGATTATGATCGGCTTTGAGCAGGATTTTTGCGCCCGGCAGGAGTTTTTCAGACAGAACAGGAATATCCAGCAATTCAGATTCGATTACACCGTATCCCTCCGCCGCCTCATCAAACAATGCCGCAAGCAGCGGGGCAAAACGCATTAACCGCGCTTCGGCGTCAAGGATATCTGCCATACCCAGCGGAAGTTTTTCGTCAATCTTTCCGTAATCGGGATTCAGCCAGAACAACGGGGTACGTTCACTTAATTTTTTTAAAGTTTCCTGCATAATTTTACTCCTTCACATGGAACACTGCACAGCCGGAAATACCGGAGCTGACCGGCTCCTGCCGGCTGTTGGCAGGCGTATTGGTGCAGCAGATTGTTAAAGTTATTATTTCACAGTCTGAAAGTTTTTCGTCAAATTCAAAATAACGGGGCGGCATAATGCGGCAGCCGCAATCAACGTTATTGATAAAAACGGAACAGTACTCGCGGACATCTTCAAACGAAACGGCAAAGATTTTTCCGCGCATTTCCGGAGGTATGGGAATTTCCGCAGAAAATTCAAGCGTTCCAGAATAATTTGCAAGAACCGTATTTTCCCAGCGCAGAGAGGGGAGTGTTTCAGGACACGGAATAATTTTTCCGTCGCGGACACCGAATTTTCCGGCAAGGACAAAGGGATCCGGAACGCTGACGGCGGTTTCAAAACGGTAACAAACCTGATCCAGTTCAACGGTGTTTTTTCCGCATTGAACCAGCGGAAGAATATCTGCGGTATAAATCCTTGAATCCAACTGACTGCGGCGGATATTGCCGAGTCGTTTGCCGTTGATCCGCACGATACAGCGGTTACGGGGATGAACAGGACCATCATCGCCTTCAAAGGGTGTTGCACCTGCACGGCACTCGACTTCAGTCGGGTCAATATCAAGCAGAAGTTCAAGCGTTGACGGCAGGCTTTCTATTTCAAATTCTGCAGAAAACACTCTGCGTTCTTCGCCGTAGGAACACTTCATTTCCCCAAGGCGCAAAGTGTTGTCATCCCGGAGAGTAATCCGCCAATCGGCAACTTCAGGTGTATGGCAAAAGCCATCCTTTTTCCGGGGCAGCGGCGGCAGAGTTTCTTTTCTTTCTGTCAAAAGAAGCGTTTCCCCGTAAGAGAATGTATGCGAAAAGTCTTTTGATTCTGTTCCGTAAAATTCCAGCGTGTCAATATCCAGAACTGCCGGTTCAAAACCGCAGGAGATTCTGACATTTGCAACCGTATCACATGAGAAGTTCTGAATCATGGCAAAATACTGCCCGTCGGGACGTTCAAATTCACGGAGCATGATTTTTCCCTGCGTATCGGCAAGTTTCACCCTCACGCCGCCCTGACCTGTCGCGGCAAGGAATTTTCCGTCATCTTTTCCATCATTGAAACTGCCGCAGATACAACTGTAAAAGTTATCAGCGGGGGAACAGGGAAGAACCGCTTTTCCGTCAAATATAAAAGATAAAGTCTCTTCCAGAGCAATAATTTTGCCGCCTGAACGGGAAAAATCCGTCAATTTATTGGCGTTTGTTCCGTCAATTATCCAAACTGACGGAAGAATAACTGTCTTGAATGTGTGGATTTTACCTGACGGAAGCGTTATTTGCAGAGAACCATCCGTCACTTGCGCAGAATCAAGAATTCTTCCGTCAATAACTTCAAAGGGAACGGCGTTGGCAATCATCAGATCTGCGGCGTGACGCATGGCATTGTCAATCTTTGAACAACGTTTGCCGCAGTCTTTTCCCAATTCAAGAGCCGCCTGCTGAGAGGTTACAGGATAAAACAGAGCTGTCTGAGCCAGATGTTTTGAATGAGCGCAAAGAGCCGAGAGCCGCGCGGCAAAGAGAGCCCAATCTCCGAATTTTTCCCACAACGTATTGTGGTAGAAGTCGGGAATACACTCTCTCTTGCGGTGTCCACCGATGGAGTAATAAAGTCCGTGCGGTACAAAAAGATCAATTCCGAGCGCAGAAAGAACAGCCGAAATACGCCGCATCTGCGCCAGATTCATCTCCCATTTGAGCGAAAGTCCGAAACACTCGCACAAGACCCGGGAGTTGTGAAAGAAATATGCCGGAGATGAGGTCATGGCAATCAATGCACTGGCAGTTCCCAGCGGAAACTTGTTGAGCGTTTCCGCCTCGGGGGCTCCCAGCATATCCACGCCGGGGAGCTGCTGGTGCAGTTTCTGGTCAAAGCGGTTGCCCAGCTGACGGACGTGTTCAGAAGTACCGTCCTCAATGCAATAGTGTCCGGTAGCGGCGATGTTGTTGCGGGCGCACTCTTTTTCAATGGGGATAATGAAAGTTTCAAGATAAAGCGCATTGAGGAAACGCCAGAAATGCAGACGGTGCAATGTGCTTTGAGGCGTCTCAAAAAAGAGCGAAGGCAGAACATCATCAAGTTTACAGCCGCAGAAATCAAAGAATTTTTCTTCAATATTTTCAGTCCACGGAACAGAACGGCGGTAAAAACCGAAGTTGGCACAGGAGTTGTCGGTGAATTCCCCAAGAATGACACTTCCGAAATCCTCTTTAAAACGGTCGGCATACCAGCGGTATGAGAGTCTGACGAACTCTTCCATATCCTCTTTGTTAAGATAATCCGGATACTGGTTCTGTCGGCGGATGACAAATCCGAGATATCTGCCGTCAAAAGAAATGACTTTATCCAATTTTTCCTGCGGCAAAGCGGTGCTGTCATACACAAGTTCCAGAGATTTCATCGCCGTATCAGGACAATTTTCAAAAATCTTTCCTCCGGCGGGACCGCTGGGAAAGTTAAGTTCATCATACAGCCAGACTTTGAGATTGCATTTTTTTGCCTCATCAATAATGATACGGCAGACATCTTCCCAGTGACGGTTGAGATAGCCGCCCATAAGTCCGTCGCGGGGATGGATCATCACGCCGCCGCAATGCTTTTGCGCCATTTCACGGATCTGCTGACGCAGAACATCTTCTTCGGGATAATGGTTGATAAACCAGAACGGAACGATTCCGTATTCGCGGGGATCTTCAAGAAATGTTTGCAGTTCTTTGTACGTCATCAGAAATTTTCCTGCCTTATTTTATCCGAGCGAGAGTCCGGCAACACCGGCAAAACACAGAGCCAGCGCCGCCCACTGTACCGGACGGTGTTTTTCTTTGAGGATAAAAATTGAAATCAAATCAAAAACCAGCAAACAGGAGCAGACCATCAGAGGATAGGCGATTGCTCCTGCGCCTGCTTTTGACAAACTGTCCATACCGGGAAAAAGCAGCAGATAATGGGCAAAAAGTTCAAGTCCGACCATAAGGAAAGTGAACTTCCAGATTTTGGGATTACCTGCCGCAGCAGGAATCGTTCTGAAAAATTCCGGCAGTTTCCGGCACTTGCAGAAGAGGACTCCCAGCAGAAAACCCAAAGAAACGCCCGCTGTCCGCCAGATGCTTGAAACACTCTCCGCTTCCGGGAAATATGAGGGCAGATTGCTCAGGGATTGACTGACTCCCGTCATAAAAAATGCGGCAAAGGCGATAATCAGGACACGGCTGCCTTTTCCTCCCTGGGCAATGCCGAAAAGGGCAACGGAGAGCAATGCCGCCAGAAACGCCAGCAGTCGGAGAAAAGTCAGCGGCACACTGAAAAAGATGATTCCCATAAAAAACGGAAAAATAAATCCGGATTGCACGATACTCCAGACAATACCGTTATTGCCTTTCTGCATGGCTTTTGACATCCACTCCAGCTGCCAGAAGTTGAAAAAACCGCTGAGTATCTGCGACAGGGCAACAATCATGATACCCTTGCAGGTCGTCTGCGGAAAACCCTGTACAGGACCGGTAATCAAACTCAACAGCAGCATGACTGACATGGAAAAAAAGAGCAGAGTGGGAATTTCGACCTTTTCTTTCGGCGCGCGTCCCATAATATAACCGCAAACGGTCCAGCTGGCGCCGACCAGTATCATCGCGGTAATTCCGAACAGCATGATAAATCTCTCCTTTTTTCCGTATTCCTGCTATATTCGGAATACTGTATCACAAATGCACCGAAAGTCAAACCGTTTTCACCGAAAAAAGAACTTTTTCCGCCGAAACAGGAGCCTGAAAGTGAAATTTTACACAAAACTTGAAAAATATATTTGCTATTTGAGCAACGAAAGGATATCTTTTGACTTGAGAATAACACAGCTGCATCAACTGAAATGAGGTACAATATGTTGGATTTTATCGTAGAAACAGCACAACTTGCAGGCAAAGAAGCCATGCTGCATTTCGGCAGACTCAAAGCAAGTGAGGTTTCAAGCAAAGGAACTGTCCGTGATCTGGTCTCTGTTGCAGATCAGGCGGTTGAGGCGTTGATCGTTTCAAGAATCAAAGAACGCTTCCCTGAACACGATATTTTCGGAGAAGAAAGCGGCAGAACCGGCGATTCCGCTGAATACTGCTGGGTGATTGATCCCATTGACGGCACGCAGAATTTTGTAAAAAATATTCCCGTGTTCTCCGTTTCAATCGGACTCAAACACAACGGGGAATACGTTGCCGGCTGCGTTCATCAGCCTGCTCTCGGCTCCACTTTTTACGCTGAAAAAGGCAAAGGCGCCTTTGAAAACGGCAAAAGGATTCATGTTTCAGACTGCGACAATATTGAACATGCCGTCTGCGCCACCGGCTTTGCCTGTCTCCGTGCCGGACTTGAACACAATAATCTGCCCTATTTCAACAAGCTTGCCCCCTTTATCAGATCCGTCCTCAGAACCGGTTCTGCTGCCTATGATTTATGTCTGGTCGCCTCAGGCAGACTTGACGGATACTGGGAGTTCGCCCTTCAGGAATATGATATTGCCGCAGGTACGGTCATCGCCCGGGAAGCCGGTGCCATCGTCACCGATCACCGTGATAAAAATAATTTCCCCGCTGACGGAATACTCTGCTCCACCCCGGAACTGCATCAACAATTTCTGGATTATCTGAAATAAAAAATACCCTGTCCTTTTTTTATGTGAACAGGGTATCAGCATTGAGCTGCTTCAGTTGATCTGACGCAGCACCGAGATCATCCGTGCTGCAGGATATTGCGCTTCGGCAATTCTGCGTG
>JAZQYS010000254.1:0-14769 GCA_045633645.1 Victivallaceae bacterium
CGGGAAGATGAAATCACGGGCAAATTCTTCATTGAGGTCATCAATGATGCATTTGCTGGCACCGGTGGCGATGGCTTTGGCTTCGAGACCGTCGAGTTCCTCCTGCTGACCGACGTCGGCACAATAGCAGATAACTTCGGCATTGTAAGTCTCTTTGACCCACTTGACGATGACGGAGGTATCAAGACCTCCCGAATAAGCGACGACTACTTTCATTTTCCGTCTTTCTCCGTTTTTTTATGTTAAAGATTACGGTTTGGTACTTTTATCCGGAATTATGTCATTGCAAGACACAAAAAACCGGGCTATATTAAATATAACGCCAAAAGTGATGATAAACAAGTTTTTACTATGCCAAACAACGAATTTTTTGAACAGTTGATATCTGCAATCGCAAAAACCGGCTCTTCCGGACGGTGTATGCCTGATTCAAAAGCCTGGCAGGAGTTCCTGACAGATGCCCCGAAAAAGGTTGAAATCCCCGTTCCGGCAACTCCGGTTTCCGTTCCGGCTTTTTCCCGGATGCCTGAAACGCCGCAAGTCCCTGCCGCGTCCCAAGCGGTTCTTCCGGATTCTCTTGCGGCATTATCTGCACAGGCTCTTGCCTGCAAAAGCTGTCCGCTTTGTGAAAGAAGGAATAATGTGGTTTTCGGAGAGGGAAATCCGCACGCCGATTTAATGTTCATCGGCGAGGGTCCCGGCTTTGATGAAGACAAACTCGGCAGACCCTTTGTCGGAAAAGCCGGTCAACTGCTGGATAAAATGATTCTTGCCATGCAGTTTACCCGCGAAGAAGTCTACATCTGCAACATCGTCAAATGCCGTCCGCCGGACAACCGGGTTCCCATGCCCGAAGAGGCGGCGGCGTGTCTGCCGTATCTTGTAAAACAAATTGAACTGGTTTCCCCAAAAGTCATCGTTCTGCTGGGTGCAACTGCCGCACATTATCTGCTTGATAAACAGGAGGGTATCACCCGTCTGCGCGGCAGATGGCTGGATTATCAGGGTATCCCCGTCATGCCGACATATCACCCGGCTTTTCTGCTCAGAAAACCCGAAGCAAAACGCGAGGCGTGGATCGATCTTCAACAAGTCATGGCAAAATTCAACAAATATCACCAACCGGCGAGGTAACAGCAAATGATTTTCGGAATTTTTGCAGGTTTAACTGCAGCTCTGCTTAATTCAGTCGGATATCTTTTCAGTGCCTTTTTTCTTAAAAAGAGCAACTCTCCCTTTAAACTTCTGGTCTTTGCCCAGACATGGATGCTGATTTTCAGTGTTCCCTTCATCTGGTTTCTGCTTCCGGAAAAAGGGATTGCCGATCCGGCAAAATTTTTCACTGCACTGGCTTACTGGGTGCTGGTATTCTGTACAGGACAGGCGTCGTTCTTTCTGGCACTGCGTCACTTTGAGGCAAGCAGGCTCTCTTCTCTGCTCGGATTGAAAATCATCGTTCTTACCGTGATTTACATGTTCGTCAACAGAAGTATCCCCAACGGCGGACAATGGCTGGCAGTCCTCATGGCCGCCGCAGCCGCCATGCTCATCAATTATTCTGCGGGCAGCTCACGGAACCTTAAAGGCTGGATTTATGTTTTTATCACGCTGATTTGTTATTCGCTCTCAGATATCAACGAAACAACGATGGTTCTCTGTCTGGTTGAAAGCGGACTTCCCACGCTCCGCAGTGCCTTTGCCGCAACCATGACCAATTATGTGGCCCTGGGTATCCTGACCCTGCCGGGACTCTTTTTCTTCAAGCCGGATAAAACTTTTCACTTAAGCGTACCGTATGCGGCATTCTGGCTGCTTTCTCAAGCGGCACTGATGACCTGTTTTGCGCTGGTTGCCCCGGTTTTCGGAAACGTTATCCTTGCAAGCCGGGGAATTTTTTCGGTTATTCTGGGCGCTCTTCTTGCCGTGATCGGCATCAGAGGTGTCGATGCAAATATCAGTAAAAAGCAGTGGATACGCCGGGGTATCGCCGCATTGCTCATGGTTCTTGCCATAGGTATTTATTCAAAAGCTGTCAATTAAGACAATATACTGTAACGGAGGATGGAAATGACTTTTTTATTCAAATGTCCCGCCTGTAAAAACGAACTTGAAGCTCAAACAGAATGGATCGGTCAGGAAACACAATGTCCCTGCTGCTCGCAAAACATCGTCATTCCGGCTCCGAAGAAAAAATCAAAGAAAGTATTGTTTTTTTCTGCCGGAGTCCTGTTGATTGCAGTAATTTCAGCAATTATCGCGGGAATCAGCGGCAGGAAAACAGAAGTCCCGGTAAAAAAAGAAGTTGCCAAACAGATTGTTCCGGTAAAAAAAGATATCGTACCGGCACCGAAATCCGTTCAACCTGAAAAGAAAAAAGAAGAAAAGAAAATCGTATATCCTTTTACCGTCATGCACAACTCCGGAATTCCCCGTATTGAAAAAACGTATGATGGTTTGAACAGAATAAAACTGCGGGATCACTACCACTACTATCTTGATAACGCTGCAAAAGGTAATAATGCCTGGTATGTCCGTTTTTTACTGGAGCGTAATTTTTTCCGTTACACTGAAGAGGAAAAAATCTATACTTCCAATTTACGGTTCAAAAACTATAAAGAACTTGTTGTTGAAACCGCCCGGTTCAATCCGCAATCAATCACCGTGCTGGCTTTTCTGCTGGAAAACTCTGAAAAATTCGGTATGCCGCTTGAGGAGTGGAACAAGATATACGATGAATTGGTGTACTTCGTTTGCAAAACGAACAAACGCGGAGATGATTGCTCCTATATGCTGCCCTTATTCGGTTATCTGGCAAGTTACGGTGTCTCAGGAACCCGCAGAACAGATTATTTGTTGGAACGTGTTGATTTCGACTTGAAAGAGAAACTGTTGTTCGTCCGTAAAAATCCGCCGGAAATAGATAAAAATGCCCCGGTTGTCACCAAACTCCCCAAGACAAAAGTGGAATTCAGTTCAGGAATACCGCCAATCAAAAATATTCCGCAAAAAAAGGTTTACGAGGGTCCCCTCTGGGAAAAACTCATCAAGACAGTTACAGACCAATATCTTTCAAGAAGCGACGGCGACAGAGAACATATCGCTTTCTGTGAAAATATACGTTCTGCAGTTGAACAGGGGTTGGACATCAATGATATTGAACACGAACTGTTTTCCAAAATTCCTCTGGAAGGAAATTCCTTGAAAACCTTTTATTTCATGATTGAAAACGGTGCAGATGCCCGTATCCCCGACAAACAAACTCCGGACGGACGTAATTTACTGGCACATATAGTCAACGCTTACTCCCCCATGAAAGATTTGGCAAAACATATCATTTATCTTGCCGGCAAAGGCGTCCCGGTAACGCATCATGCTGTCAATTCCGCTCAAAACAAAGAAATTTATGATTTATTGATAAAATTGCGGCAAGAAACCGGTCCGCACTGGGATGAACATCTGATCCGCAAAAGAGTATGGAAGAAAAAGAAGTAAGGGCTGTTCCATGCCATTTCTGAAAAAATATTTTCCGCACCTGCTGCTCGGAGTATATCTGGCGGAATTTCTTTTTCTTTCCATATCTCCTTATGACAGAACAACATGGATTGCGGAAAATCTGACTGCATTCATTCCGGCGGCGATCCTTTGCCTGCTTTATTGGAAAAATATCCGTTTTTCCAATACCGCATATTTTCTGATGGCGGTTTTTCTCTGCTGTCACACCGTCGGCGGACACTTCACCTTTGAGCGCGTTCCCTTTGATTTTGTCACGGAACTTTTCGGATTTCAGCGGAATCACTTTGACAGAATGTGTCACTTCATGGTCGGCTTTTTCGCTTATCCTGTTCTGGAGTACATTGAAGAACACCGGTTGATCAAAGGACGTTTTTTCGCTGCGTTCATGGTCGTCATGGGCGTATTCGGCTTTGCCGCCATCTTTGAATTGATCGAATGGCTCTACGCTGAATTCAGCTCTCCCGCCTCAGGCAGCGCATTTCTCGGCTCCCAGGGCGATATCTGGGACGCTCAGAAAGATATGCTCTGCGACGGTCTCGGCGCTGTCACCACCGCTATTTTTTACTCTCTTGTGAAAAGAAGTTTTCCTCTTCCCCCCGAACCCCCTATCTCTTTTCAAGAAAAGCAGAATATTTTATTACGGTGTATCAAACCGCTGCGGAACTTTTCCCGAAAATAGCAGTACCGACACGGACAATCGTTGAACCTGCGGCAATGGCATTGGCGTAATCGCCGCTCATACCCATTGAGAGAATGGGGAGAGTGATTCCAAGTTCCTGCTCCGCCTGTTTTTTAAGTGCGGCAAGTCCGTTGAAAACGCTGTCAAGAACTTCCTGCGGTGCCTCAAAAGGTGCCATGGTCATAAGTCCCGAAAAAACAGCGTTGCGGCACGTTGCGGCAGCACGGGCGATCTCCATAAAATCAGCAGGGGTAACGCCGCCTTTGCTCAACTCGCCTGAAACGTTGACTTCTATCAGGAATTTGACTTTTCTCTGTTCCTCTCCGGCAATTCTATCCAGACGTTCAACGGCGGAAATATCTTCAACAGAGTGGATAACAGAAGCCAGTTTCACCGCTTTGCGGATTTTATTGGATTGCAAGGGACCGATAAAGTGCCAGACAATATCTTCCGGCAGGGCGGCGGCTTTACGCTCCAATTCCTGAATACGGTTTTCGCCGAAATCGCGGATTCCGATATCATACAAAGATGTGATATCCCCTTCAGGCATGGTCTTGCTGACTGCCAGAAGCAGGATATCCTGCGGATTTCTGCCGCAGGAAACGGCAATATCATCTATTTCACGCCGCACAGAACGGTAATTGGCGGGAACATCTCTCATAATTTGCGATCCTTTGCAAACTTGAACATATTTTCAGGCGGACGGGCAGTGATTTTGGTTCCGGCAGGCATACTTTCGGTCAGCCAGACGTTACCGCCGATGACGGAATTGTCACCGATGGTGATATCTCCCAACACCGAGGCTCCTGAATAAATCGTCACATTATTGCCGATCGTGGGATGGCGTTTCAACCCCTTTATCAGCATACCGCAGGCATCTTTGGGGAAGTTGCCCGCGCCGAGCGTCACGCCCTGATAAATACGGACGTTATTACCAAGAACTGCGGTTTCGCCGATTACGACACCGGTACCGTGGTCAATAAAAATACCGCGTCCCATCACAGCGCCCGGGTGGATGTCAATTCCCGTGAGCATGTGGGCGTATTCCGTCATCATGCGGGGAATCAGCGGAATCTTCTCAGCATAAAGGATATGGGCAAGACGCTGAATGGTAATGGCTTTGATACCCGGATAACTTAAAATGATTTCATCATAATTGGTTGCGGCGGGGTCTCCGGCATAAGCGGCGGCAACGTCCTCTTTGGCGATATTCCGGAGTCCGGGCAGAGCTTCAAGCAGAGCAAATACCGCCTGCTCGCATTTACCGGATTTGCAGCTGCCGGAACACTCATTTTCGGTACTTTCATGGCGGATGGCACGGCAGATTTGTCCGGCAAGGGCACTGCGGATTTCTGCAAGAAGAGCGACGGTATTGGGCGTTCCGGCATGACGGTCAAAGCCCGGAAAAATCAATTCAAAAAGTTTTTCCGTCACATCAATAACTTCGGCACGGCGGGGAAGATTATCTCCCTCAACCGGATTGATACCCACGCCGTCAGCGTAAGTTTCTTCAATCAATCCGGCAATTTCTTTCAAACGGCTGATATCTGTACTGCGGTTCATAAATGCTCCTTTTATTCAACATTCTGGATCTGTTCGCGCACCTTTTCAAGTTCGCTTTTGAACTCAACGACCTGTGCAGAAACAGCGGGAATACCCGCTTTATTGCCCAGGGTATTGATCTCACGGAACATCTCCTGTGCCAGAAAATCCAAACTGCGTCCCCGCGGGGAAGCATCTTCAAGATATTTGACAAACTGTTCAAAATGGCTTTTCAAACGGGTCACTTCTTCGGTCACATCGGCGCGGTCAGCATAAAAAAGGACTTCACGCAGAAGTTGTTCCTCATTTCCGGGAACGGGAATTTTTTCTGCTTCAAGACGGGACAAAATCCTTTGTTTGATCTGTTCAGGAATTTCCGCAACCAACGGTTCAATCACAGAGAGCAGTTCTTTGAGGTGGTTCAATCTGCCGTAAAGGTCTTTTTTAAGATTTGCCCCCTCTGTTCCGCGCATGGCATTGAATTTTTCAAAGGCTCCGGAAAGGACTTTTTCAAAAGTTTCAGCAAGTTCCGGAGAATCAGGATCAACACTCTTAAAAGAAACAATTCCGGGAAGTGTCATAAGTTTTTCAACATCAACACAATTCTTATCAAGTCCGGCATTTGCACGCATACGCATACACTCAGAAATAAGAAGTTCCAGACGTTGAACATCTACATTGGGTTCACCGGAAAATCCGCCGTTTTTCCCCTGAAGCGACACACGCACCTGAAGCGCACCGCGTGAAATGTAATTGGCTGCCGTTTTACGAACTTTATCCTCAAAAGCAGAACACTCCGACGGCAGATTGCAGCGGATTTCCAACTGTTTGCGGTTGACGGAATTAACTTCAGCAGTCAGGAGCAGTCCGTCACCGAGAAGAGCCTCGGCTTTTCCGAATCCGGTCATACTGAGCATATTATTTATCCTTCCTGAGTTCTTTGTTTTCTTTTTCGGTGGCAGTTTTGCTGAAATCGGGTTTCTCATCCAAAGCTTTGATTTTTTCATCGACAGTTTCGATTTTTTCCCGGACAGAAGCGATTTTTTCTTCAACAGCCTGAATCTTTTCCCGGACAGAAGCGATTTTTTCTGCGACGTTTTCGCTCTTTTCTGCGGCAAGCCTGATTATTGTTTCAGCGTACATGATTTTTTCTCCGGCAAATTTAATTATTTCACCGGCATACATCATTTTTTCTTCGGCAAGCTTGATCTTTTTTTCTTCGGCGTTGACTTTCTCTCCGGTGCTTTTGATTCTCTCATCGGCTGAAACGATTTTTTCTTCTGCAGTTTTAATTCTCTCATCGGCAGATGTAATCCACCCGTCAGCGGCAATGAGCCGTTCATCGGCAGCCTTTATTTTATCGTCAATATTGATTTGTTCACCGGCAGTATCTTTTTTCTCTTCAACGGCTTTATCTTTCTCTTCTGTGATACCTGCTTTTTCAACAATGGCAGCGGCTTTTGACATAAAAATACCGGCTTTTCCCGCAACTGCGTTGGCTTTTCCTGTGACCGCATTGGCTTTTGCCACAAATGCGGCAGCTTTATGCCGTTCAGCAACGACAGCCAGGTCTTTTTTGAGGATTTCAATGCTCTTGTCATACTGTTCCGGAGTTCTGACCACACCGATCAAATTCTGTTTCAACTCGCTTTCTTTGATGATTCCGGAAAAGTTGATTTTCCAGCCGGCAAGGTCCGCGTTTGCCATACCGCAGAAAAGAGTAAGTGTCCCGTCGGGATTTTTCCAGTACAATGCGTACTGGAATTTCTTCTTGACAGCATATTTTTCTTCTGCGATTTCCTCTTCAGTCATTTTTCCCGTTGTGTTGAAGTTCAATTTAAAATCAGTCCGGGCAATGAACGGAAATTCAAAACGGATATTGTTAAGTGCCTTGACAGAAAGCACCTCATTCAAATTGTTCACTGCATATGAACGGCTTGCTGCAACAGCGGCATCTTCGGGCAGAACTTTCTGTTTGAAATCTTTGCGGATCAAACGGAGAGGCTCCCATGAAAACATCCGCGCATCCGATACGCCGAAAACCATATATAAATTTGAGGCGCCGGGAATGTTCCAGGTCACGCAGATTTGATGCAGATAAGAGGTGCTTTTTTCAAGAGCAAGTTCGCCTTTCTGTCTATCTGTTCCCAAAACAGAAGAAGTCAGCAGCACAGGATCATTGAATTTTACAAAATGCACCTGTTCAGGTGTTAATTCCGGAGCATTGGCAAGCAGAAAACGCCGGGCATTTTCAGCGGCACGTGCCCGGTAATAAGCCGTAGAACCGCAACCGCAAAGAAAACAACTGCAAAAAAGAAGTAATGCACTTAAAACAGAAAATTTTTTCATCATATCAAACCAACTCCATATTTTGTTCAGCAATAAGATAATCTTTAAAGTTCAAAAGTTCAAGTGTTTCTTTTTATTCTCCGGAAGGTTCCTGTTTTTTTGACAGAGTTTCACGGAGTTTATCCCAATAAGCAAGACGGCGTGAAATTTCCCGTTCAAATCCGCGTTCAGCGGGATGATAAAAACGCCTGCGTCCCATCTGTTCCGGGAAGTAATTCTGTCCTGAAAAAGCGTTGGGCGTATCATGATCATACTGATACCCCTTGCCGTAACCCAAATCTTTCATCATCTTTGTCGGCGCATTGAGAATGTGCGCAGGAGGCGTAAGTGAACTGAATTCCTTTGCCGCTTTTCCCGCCTGGATATGCGCAACTTCAACCGAATTGGACTTGGGCGCAGTTCCCAGAAAAATCACAAGTTCAGAAATCGCAAGATCTCCCTCGGGAGAACCCAGCCTTTCATAAGCATCCCATGCGGCAATCGCCATCTGAATTGCCATAGGGTCGGCAAGTCCCACATCTTCAACAGCAAAACGGGTCAGGCGGCGCAGAATGTACAGGGGGTCCTCTCCGCCGGCAAGCATACGGGCGGTCCAGTAAAGAGCAGCGTCGGTATCTGAACCGCGCAGACTCTTGTGCAGTGCGCTGATAAGATTGTAGTGCCCTTCCCTGTCCTTGTCATACATGGGCGCGCGTTTCTGAACAACTTTAAGCACACCCGCAGAATCCAGTATCTCCCCGGGACGGGCAAGGTCATAAACCGTTTCAAGCAGATTGATAAAATATCTTCCGTCGCCGTCGGCAAGTTCAATCAGTGTTTTTCTTGCTTCATCCGTCACCGGAAGAGGATTATTTTCCAGTTTTTCGGCACGGGCGATCAATTTTTCAAGAGCCGCTTCATTCAACGGTTTCAACACAAAGACTTTACAGCGGCTCAAAAGCGCGCTGTTCAATTCAAAAGAGGGATTTTCTGTTGTTGCGCCGACAAGAACAACAGTTCCGTTTTCCACATAGGGCAGAAAACCATCCTGCTGGGCGCGGTTGAAACGGTGAATTTCATCAATAAAGAGCAAAGTTCCCTCACCGTATTTCCGTCTGGATTCGGCTTCAGCAAAGGCTTTACGCAAATCGGCAACGCCTGAAAAAACCGCTGAAAGCGCGGTAAAATGCAGATTGCCGCAACCGGCAATAATGCGCGCCAAAGTGGTTTTACCGCAGCCGGGAGGTCCCCAGAGAATGAAACTTGAAAGCCTTCCTGAGTCAAACATCCGCCGCAGCGGTGCATCAACGCCGAGAAGGTCCTCCTGACCGACAACATCTTCAAGAGACTCCGGCCTCATGCGGTCCGCAAGCGGACGGTGTATCTGTGACTCAAACAATCCGCTCATTCTTTCCCCCAGTTTCTGTAAGGATTGCGGCTCAATGCGCCGTTGGTGTATTCAGGTTTATCAGAAATTTCCTCTCCCAGCCAGGAGGGGATTTCAAATTTTTCATCTTCGCTTTTCAACTCGATTTCAGCCGTAAAAAGTCCCTGATTGGCTTTGAAATACTCGTCTATTTCCCAGCGTCCGCAGAGATAACGTTTTTTTTCCACAACACGCTCACCGCAAAAGTTGTCAATCATAAAGCGGGCATCTTCAACGGGGATCGGGTATTCAAACTCACTGCGGACAATGCCGTCAGCGACTCCCTTGATGGTCAGAAACGCCAGATTGCCTGCAATCCGCACACGGACAGCGGGCGTTCCTTTGCTTCCGGCAATATAGCCCTGAACAAGCAAAGTACCGTCACCGGCTTCTTTGCGCCAGGCGTCATTGGCAAGCAGGAATTTGCGTTCTATTTCAAGGGACATGTCTTACCTCGTTTCGTTCAGCAGTTCGGTATAGGTTTTAAAATGCAGTTTTGCACATGATTCAAACACGCCAGGACCGTGCTTTTCAAGCAGCTGTCTGCCGATAACTTTCACCTGAGGTCCGCCGCCGCGGGGCAGTTCCACGCCGAGAGTTTCGCTCAATTTGCTCATCTGACGCAAAAAATAATCCCGTGCAAGAATACTTGCGGCGGCAACGGCAACGTCACTTTCAGCACGGACCTTCTGATCCAGAATGATTTTGCGTCCCTTTTCCATCAGCGCACGGCGGATTAAAGATTCATCACCGAATTTATCTGACAGCATACGGGGACAATCAGGAACCTGATCCAGAAGATTCTCAATCGTCCGTGCGTGTCCCCACGCCAGCAGGCGGTTGAGATTGCCGATATTATTGTAAAGGCGGTTGTAGGTTTCCGGACGGAGCAGCACGATATTGAAATGTCCCTCTGCCGCCTTGCGGATCTCTTCAGCCAGGGAAAAAATCTTTTTTGAACTGGTGACAAGTTTTGAGTCACACACTCCGATCTGCCGCAGAGCGGAAGCGATTTTTTCATCCACACAAACTCCGGCAATGACCAGCGGTCCGAAAAAGTCACCTTTGCCGCTTTCATCAATACCGCCGTGCGGAGACAGGTCTTCTGCGGAGGGTTCCGGCGGAAGAAGTGTTCCGAAAGTATGCAAAATCTCAGGTTCAAGCGTAAATTCAATGAACTCCTGAGCATTTTTCCCCTGAACAACAAGTTTTCCGCTCTCATAGGCAACAACGGAGACTTTTTCTCCCGATGCCTTGAATATGGAATAAGGAACAACGGACATCTCCCAACCGCGCTGTTCAAGAATATCTTTCAACTGTGCCGCCTGTTCAGGCGTCAGTGTATAAACCATTGAATTTGCCATAAAAAACTCCTTTACATCCGATAATATACACCCTCAAACTGTTTTTTAAAACTGAACTTCACATCAATCCGCTATTTTTTTATCAATCGGTTGAATTATTACGGAATTATGGTATGTTATATAACTGAACAATCCAATCATTTTGAAGATAACTTCAAGGAGTCTTATATCATGGCTGAAGAAGCAAAAAAAGGCGGCAACCCCTCCGCAGGAGCGCTGGATGCCATCATCGTAAAAAACAGTCTTGCAAAAATCAAAAATAAACTTGTCGTCATGTCCGGCAAAGGCGGCGTCGGCAAAAGTACCGTCGCGGTCAACCTTGCCATGGCTCTGGCGATGGACGGTTACTCCGTAGGTCTTCTGGATATCGACCTGCACGGACCGAGCGTTCCCAAGATGCTCAAACTTGAAGATGAAGCACCTCTGGCTGATGAAAACGGCAGAATGTATCCCATTGAATTCGGCAGTTTGAAAGTCATGTCCGTAGGTTTCCTGCTCCGCAACCCCGACGAAGCCGTCGTCTGGCGCGGACCGGTCAAGATGGGCGTCATCAAACAGTTCATTACCGATGTGATCTGGGGTGAACTTGATTATCTGGTTGTTGATGCGCCTCCGGGAACCGGTGACGAACCCCTGACCATCTGTCAGCTGCTCGGCGAAGAAGCCGGTGCCGTCATCGTCACTTCTCCGCAGCAAATTGCCGCTGTGGATGTTTCCAAATCCCTCAATTTCTGCTGTCAGCTTGAAATGCCCGTTGCCGGTATCATTGAAAACATGAGCGGATTCGCCTGTCCCCATTGCGGAGAAATCACCAACATTTTCTCCTCCGGAGCCGGTGAACAGCTTGCTCAGCAGTACGGCGTTGAACTTCTGGGTAAAATTCCGATTGACCCTGTCATTTGCTGCGACGGAGATGCCGGAACGCCGTTCATCCATTATCACGCAAAAACCGCAACCGGTAAAGCATTTGCCGAAATCGTCAAAAAGATTGCCGGAAGAGAAAGAGCAAAATAATGAATATCGCAGCCGTTTGTACCGGTACGGAACTGCTCAAAGGGTATACGGTCAACTCCAATCTGGCAAAACTGGGCGCAAAACTGGTTGCGTCCGGTCTGCCGCTTGATATGGAAATTTGTGTCGGTGACCGCCGCCATGAGATCGGCAATGCCATTGCGCTTGCCCTCAAAACCTGCGATGTCATCATCCTCTGCGGCGGACTCGGTCCCACTCTTGACGATATCACCCTTGATGTAGCGGCTGAATTTTTCGGCTGCGATCTTGAAGAATCCCCCGAACTGGCAAAAAAGGTAACGGATTTCTGGCACCGTATCCATACCGGACACTGTCCCAAAAATCAACTGCGTCAGGCGCGGGTCCCCGTGGGCGGACACATTCTGCCCAATCCTGTCGGTTCTGCGTCGGGACTTGCGTTTTCAAGTGTCTACGCCCACAAACTGCGGCACATCTATCTGCTGCCGGGACCGCCGACGGAATTTGTCCCGATGATGGAAAATTTCCTGGTTCCGGAGTTGTTGACTCTTGATGAAAAACGCCGTTATACCAAAGGTTTTCTTGCTGCGACTGTCGGGGAATCCACGCTTGCAAAACAAGTTGAACCGGTCTTGAAAGATCTCCCGGTTGAAATAGCCTACACCGCCGTTCCGGAGGGAACAAAAATTTTCCTTGAAAGTTCCGATCATGAAGCTGTTGAAACAGGCATTGCCCGCGCCCATCAGGCGGCAGGTGAAGACGCCCTCCCCCCGGGAGTTACTGATCTTTACGCCTATACAGTATCTCTTTTAAAAGAAAGAAACCTCTCTTTCGGTACGGCTGAATCCTGTACCGGCGGACTGATCGGCAAGATTTTTACCGATTTGCCCGGCGTTTCAAGCGTTTACAACGGAACGATCGTTTCTTATGCCAACAGTGTCAAGCAGAATGTCCTCAACATTCCGCAGGATATCCTTGAAAACTTCGGCGCCGTAAGTCATGAAACTGCCGCTTTAATGGCAGAAAACGCAGCCAAAGTTCTGGGCTGTGACTGCGCCATTTCCACCACCGGAATCGCCGGTCCCGACGGCGGTACGCCCGATAAACCGGTAGGCTTGGTCTATATCGGCTGTTTCTATTGCGGTGAAACCACCGTTCTCAAACTCAATCTGCGCGGAGGACGTGAAGCCATACGCCAGCGCGCCGCCGCAAGAGCCGTCTATCAGCTGGTCAAACGGATAACTCAAAACAATGCTTAATTTTATCAAAATCAAAAATTATGCTTTAATTGAGTCCTCGGAATTGGAATTTGCTCCGGGGTTCAATGTTTTTACCGGAGAGTCCGGTGCGGGCAAATCCATTCTTCTTGGAGCCATTGATCTGCTCCTCGGCGGACGCGCCGACCGGGGTGCCATCCGCAACGGCTGTTCAAAAGCAGAAGTTTCCGGATGTTTTTCCGTTCCGGGATATCTGACAAATGAGGTCAATGAACTGCTCTCTTCTGCGGATATCCCCTTTGATACAGACTCAGGTGAACTTTGTGTCCGCAGAGTCATCACCCAGTCATCCACCAGAAATTACATCAACGACACGCCTGTTTCTGCAAAACTTTTATCGGATACAGGCAGTCTTTTAATCGACCGTCACCGTGCGGGAGAACAGCTTTCACTGCTCCAAACATCGCGTCAGCTTGAACTGCTTGACCGTTACGGCAATCTTCTGGAAGAACGGGCACAATGCACCGCCGCCGCGCGCGCTCTGGCTGATTTGGAACAGGAAATAAAATCCTTTGAAAGCACCCTGCCCGATGAATCCGAAGCTGATCACTTGAGTTTGATTGTTGAAGAGATTGAACGTGTCAATCCCGCCCCCGGAGAAGATGAGGAATTGGCGGCAAAGCACAGTCTTGCGGCAAACTCTCAACAGATACTTTCCGCCGCCGGAGAACTTTCTGCCCGTCTTTATGACGGAGAAAACTCCATTGCCGACCAGTTGGGCGCTGTCTGCCGTCAGCTTTCAGACCTTGAAAAGTTTGATGAAAAATCCATTTCTCCCCTGGTTGCAAAGTGTGTTGAAATGCAGGAGCTTGCCTCCGATCTTGCCCGTGATGTCACAGCTTTGGCAGATCACATTGAACTTGATCCGGCTGAATTTGCCGCCCTTGAAGAACGCATGGCAGAACTGCATACCCTCAAACGCCGTTATGCGCCCTCTATTGAACTATTGCTTGAAACGCTTGAACGCGCAAAAGTCCGTCTGGATGACTTCAAACGCGCTGCCGTCAAACGCGGAGAATTTGTCAAACGCCGTCAGGAACTCCTCAATAAGCAGAACGAAATCTGCCGCACGCTTTCAAAACACCGCAAAGCCTGTGCCGATGCGCTTGCAAAAGAATTGCTTTCCCGTCTTGATATGATCGGTTTCAACAATGCCAGAATCGTTCCGGAGTTTTCTGAAACAGAAAATTCTTCCACCGGATGCGATCACTTTGAACTGCATTTTTCAGCCAACCCCGGCGAAGCTCTCCGTCCCCTGCGCAAAATCGCCAGCAGCGGAGAACTTTCACGCATCATGCTCGCCTTTAAAGTAGTCCTCGCTGATTCCGATGCCGTTCCCACGGTCATATTTGATGAAATTGATATGAATATCGGCGGCGAAACCGCCAACAAAGTCGGCAGCGCACTGAAACTTCTAAGCCAAAAACGGCAGATACTTTCAATCTCGCATCTGCCGCAAGTTGCTTCTCAGGCGGATAAACATTTTCTCGTTAAGAAAACCGTCTCAGACGGCAGAACCTACTCCTCCGTCGAAGAACTCTCCGATACCCGTCAGGAACTTGACCGCATGATCGGCTTCATCCGTTCCTGATAAGAAGCAGATGGGAATCAGGGAGAGGGGAAAAAGTTTTTTTCTCGTGGAAAAAAAAT
>JAZQYS010000255.1:0-7070 GCA_045633645.1 Victivallaceae bacterium
GACCACTTCCCGGATTGGACATTTGAACGTCATAAGCGGGATGTGAAAATTTATACAGGTCCCATTCCTGATGAATTAAAAAGACTGCATAACAGCTTTTGCAGATTCAAAAGAGGTCAGAAGCATTATATGTTTCCGGATCGGAACATTCCCGGAATCGTTGTCGGTATTGATCAGGATACATACGACTGGGGAGTAAATATTCTTGAAACACAAGGTAATGAAATCGCCAACTGGGGCAGCAGCTATGCTGTTTGCTGTCTGGGGTGGAATTTTACTTTTGAAAACAATTGGAAAATCCTTGCCGCATTTCTGGAATTCAAAAACATCATCCAGTATCTCAATGCAGCACTTGAATTTATTATGCAGAACCGGAAGGAGGCCGCGTAATGCTTAATGTGGAATACAATCAAAACTGCGAAGAATACAAACTAAACAAAGCAATTCTGTTTTACGGAAACGGTTACAAAACCTTGGCGACACTTCATAAAATTGAAAACAAAAAACTTCTCGCCGGAAAAAGTCTTTCCGTATCCGATCTGGAAGAGTTGTTTCATTCCCAGACTCATAATCAGAAAATGAGCTATTTCCCTCCGGAAATCCTGGCATGGTCACGCAATGAAATCATCTGGTTTGCTAAAAGTGCAGTCAGACCGATATTCTTCAATGTTCCGGAGAAAAATCGTTTATTTCTGAATAAACTCTCCGGCAAAAATGTCATCTGGCCCAATATGGTTTTCCGGATTTCAAGAGGAAACATATACTGCTGGTGCGTAAAAAACAATCGCCGTCCGACAGAAAATACTCAACTCTACAATCCGCCTTTTTCCAATATATCAAGGGAGTACCGCTTTTGTCCGCCTCCGCAACTCCGCAACTTGCAGGAGGAGGATATTATCAAATACGCAATGTTGGCAATGGATATATTCTTTCGTGGACACTTTTCCCATATATCCGGCTTTGACATCAATAAAAAAGTGATGCCGTGCGGTCGGGATAAATTCTGGAGAAAGATGGTAGAGGATTTTGAAGCAGGCACAGTAAAGACATTTCCCTCCCATGTACTTGAAGCAAGCAAACTCAAATTAAAGGATATTTTGCGATGAAGCACCAAACACCATCAGAATTTCATACAAGACCGGTATATATAGAACTTGTCGGTGCCGGAGCAACCGGATCACTGATCCTTGCCGGCTTGGTCAGACTGCATATGGCAATCAAAGAACTGGGACATCCCTATGGGATGGCTGTCCGCTGCTGGGATCCTGACACAGTTTCTGCCGCCAATATCGGCAGACAGCTTTTCTCTGAACAGGAGATCGGACAAAATAAAGCCGTCACGCTGATTTCCCGGTATAATTACCACTTTGGTCTGGAGTGGCTTGCAGAACCCAAAAAATTCTTGCCCTCAAAGAATTATGAATCCGGAAATGTCGTCGTCATCTCTGCCGTTGATACAAGAAAATCCAGAGCCTCGATCAATGCCGGATTGAAACAATATTATAATGCATACCTGATTGACAGCGGTTGCGGTAAAGATTTTGGGCAAGTATGTATCGGTAACGGTTCCAAAGAACTGCCGTACCCGTGGGTAATCCATCCGGAATTGCTGGATGAAAAACTTGATCCCCCCGGTAATACCAGCTGCTCTATGGCAGACTCTCTGGAACGCCACGGATTATTTATCAACCAGTTTGTCGCCACCGGAGTATTGGAAATGCTCTGGCAGCTCTTCCGCCACGGAGGACTGGACTATTCCGAACTTTATTTCAATCTCAAAACCGGCAGAATGATGCCGAAAATTATAGATTGTATGCCGATTTGATTACCGAAAGCAGTTCTTCGCTTTGCCGTACTTCAAGACGGGATTCCCGTAATGCTTGAGAAATACCTTTCCACTGGTCTGATTCCGGTGTAAAAACCTCAAGAAAATTTCTCAAATCGTTTGCGACGGAATCCGGCATTTCCATCTCAAATGCTGGCGGCAATAAATAAACCAGGCGGAAAACATCGTTGCGGTGTTTCTTTAAATCCCTATCCTTGATTGCTTTGCCATTCTTTTTATCTTCCAGTAAATTCAAATACGCTTTGGCTTTCAGCAGTAAAAGCATTTCCGGCAACACCAGCGGCAAGCCGGAGGCAGAGACTTTCCGATGCTTCAAAAGCAACTGATAATATGCCCCATCCAGCAAAATGGCAGATAAACTGGAAAGACCTTCGCCCGGCTTCAAACGGACTATTTTTTGATCTTCCGGAACCTTCACATCCTGTGGATGAGCAAGCAATTCAATCATATACGGGTAATCTTCGGATGAGGGTTCCACAAAACGGAATACAGTCTTGTAACCATCCGCCCGTTCCCAACGGGAATATCCTCCTGCTTTCAGATAATCCCAGAAATGTTGAAAAAAAGTTTCTTCCATTGCTTCAAGCAGCAGAACCATATCCACATCTTTTGTCAGTCTGAATTCAAGATCGGCTTCAAAGAACCACTCATTGCAAGCCGTTCCGCCAAGGATAACATACGAGTCATTATAATTCTTAAAATGATTCCTGAAAGTTTCCAAACCTTTGATTACCATTGTACAGTCTCCATCATTTCTTCCAAACATTCTTCAATTCTCGGGTCATCTGAATCCTTCAAAGATAAATACAAGGAAAGTTTGTCTATACAGTTTTTATCCCCAACTACCGGACTGTAATGCCAGATTTCCAAAATACTTTCAGCATCATCTCTGGAAGAAACCTCCTGAAATCCAAGTCCCGATTTCAAATATGCTTTATTTGCGGCATAAGACTTTATAGAATCCCCTGCAAGCATACTGAAACAGGATAAAGCTGATATTCCTGATAATGGTAATTTTTCGGGAATCATCTTGTTCAAATACATTTTTTGTACCGGAGATCTCATTAATGGAAGTGCCTTTTCCCATAATTCTTTTCCATGATTACGGAAAAGAATTCTTTTGGGACGCTTCTTTTCAGAATAATCTGCCAAATTCCGTTTGCATAACTCTGCTGCGGCATTACTGATACTCATTGCAGAAAAATCGCAAAGTACAGCCAATTCTTTCAACGATTTTTTTGCAACATCTTTGAAAAGCAGCTCACGCAATACAACCGCTTGTGCAGAATACGAAAGAAATTCCCCAAATACGACCGGTTTGGCAGACCATTCTTTCAAATCAAGCATCGGCGGGAAATAAAATTGCCGTCCGGGGATAACAAAGGGAACATGGTTGCCGATCAAAGCATTGCGTTTGCTTGGTTCCATGTGTTCAAAAACAAAAATCACAGGTTTGTTCAAAGCTTCATACAGTTTTTCAGCATACCGCAGATATTCTAAAGGAGTCTGCTCATCCGCTTTGACAAATGCAAAAACAACAGCTATTCCCTGCAATTTTGCAAATAATAATTTATGCCTGCGCAAAAAGAGAGGCAGACGAATTGATTCTTCACCACCGGGGAACAATAACGCATCCCCCAGGATCGGCTCCAAATAGCTTTTTATTGATTCAATATCCATCGTTTCACCTCTTAATAAACCTTGTTTCTATAATAAAATACACTCCTTTATTATTTTTTCAAGGTTTATTTTGAAGAAATATCAAGAATAATAAAGCAGAAATCTATAATAAAGCACGCTGTTTTATTATAAATAATTGCTTTATTATCCATATAAATCAATAAGATATATTTTTTGTCGGCACGGCAGTCAAGTGACCGTGCCGACTTTCAGGAACAAAAATTGTTCCGGTCAGGTACGGGGTAATTCCAACAAGGAGAAACAAGATGCCGATCAAAACCGATGATCCCGCCGCACTGGAAAAACTGGATGCAAAGCTCAATGCCTGCATCAAACTGCAGGAGACGATGAAGGCGGTCAATGCCATTGTACGGAGCAGCCGCAGTGATGAAGAAAAACGCACGCTTATTATGAATAAGCACCACATCAGTGCCGAAAGTATTGATGATTTACTTCATCCGAAACAAAGCTGGCAGAAACCGGGCTTTCCCGGTTATGCCTTAACTAACAACAATGCTGAAATCCGCCGCTTGAAAGCCCGGATCGCCGCTGTTTCCAACTATCAGAAAGAGGTGGAAAAAGTGGAAGAAACGGGAGAAATGCCGGAATTCAAATTCATCGGAGGCAGAATTATGGATAATGTTCCGGAGAACCGTATTCAGATTTTCTTTGACAGTAAGCCGGAAGCAGAAATCAGAACCCGCCTCAAACAAAATGGTTTCAGGTGGTCGCCAAACAATTCAGCCTGGCAGAGTTTTCGTTCAGTCCATTCACTTAACTGGGCAAAGCGGGAATTTAAAGTTGAGGAAACAGTATGAATTGCACCATAATTCCTCGGGAACTGATGTTTGATCCGTCAGTTCCCGGCTGTTTCCGGGCACTGAACAAACTGGAAAAACAGAAACGGAACCTGCCGCGGGAACCTCACGTAGATGTTTTCCGGAATGATCCGCAGGAAAAACTCTTCCGGATAAGCTGTCTGAATAATGATGACGGGAGTCTGGCTCTGGCAATCGACAGTATCCGTCACTTTTTCTACGGAGACCGGGATAAATTGGGCAACGCTTTATTATCCCGTGACAGCAGAAAAGATTGCGGAATCGATCTCTACTATGAGTTGAGCAATTATCTGCTGGATAATGAAAACTGGTGCAAACTGCTTTCAACAGAGCCTTTGCATATCTGTTATGCCGAGTTTGTAAAACCGCTGCGACTCTTTATTGCAGATAAACTCCAGGAAATCGAAGACCGTCAAAACACCTGCCGTGAATATTTCTGAGAACCAGAAAAACTTTTTATCTCCTGTTCTGTGCGGAGTGTCAAGTGCCCGCACAGAACAAATTTCAACAACAGGAGAAGGAAATGAGCGTAAAAGAACTCAACACCTTGATCAAGTGCCATCGGGATATGACCTTTGAGCAATTCTGCAAAGAGCTCTATCCGGACTTTCATCTTAAGTTTTCACAACCATATCTTGAGGGTAAGTACAGCCGCTTTCAGCATCACTTCATGAGTTTTCTGAAAGAACTTGACGAACAACATCTTGCTTACTTTGCCAACTGTCTTGAAAAACAAAATGAGCAGCAGAAAAATGATTGATCTTACTCCCTACACAATGATCCTTGTATCACTCAGCGGCGGCAAAGATTCCCTCTGCATTGCTCTGGAAACCGTAAAAGCTGCCAGAGAACAAGGCGTTTTTCACCGGTTGATGGCGGTACATTGTGATACAGATGCAGAATGGTTTGAAACGCCGTCCGTAGTACGAAATCATTGCCGACTTCTGGATATTCCTCTGCAAATCGTGTATCCGTACCGGGGAATCCCGGATTATATTGAACAGCGGGGGATGTTCCCCAGTATGTCCTGCCGTTTTTGTACCAGTCTGAAAACTTCTGCGATAGAGAAATTTGTCCGCAGTCTTTATCCGGCGAAACAAGAGAGCAAAATTCTTTCCGTTACCGGGGAACGCCGGGAAGAAAGTCCCCACCGGGCAAAACTCTGTGAGTTTGAAATACATCACACCTTGACCGCAGGCAAACGGCAGGTCTTTCATTACCGGCCGATACTGGATTGGAATGTTGCCAAAGTCTGGGATACCATCAACAAAAGCGGTATTCCGCCGCATCCGGCATATACCGAGTTTGGAAACGAAAGGTTGTCCTGTGCTTTGTGTATGTTTGCCTGTGAAAAAGATTTACGCAACGGTGCAAGGAACCGTCCGGATCTGGCACAACGCTACCTTGAAGTGGAACGCCGTACCGGATTTACCTTCCGTTACAAACAATCCCTCAAAGATATTTTAAGTGGAGAAACTCAATAATGCTCAATGAAAAATTAAAATCAAAGATCCATGATCTGCTCAATGAGCGGTGTTTCAAGGATCGTCAAGGATTGTTTTACACCGAGATCTATGCTGATTACCGGGATGATATTCCGGAAAACTGGTTGAAAAAACTTTCTGAAGCGGAAAATCCCCGCGATACTTTCCATGATTGCGTAATGGAAGCCTACGAAAGCTCTGAAAGTGATGAGAGTTATGAACTTTTACAGCAGATTTGCCGCAATGAGATGATTGCAGAGGCCATCAATCAGGGAAAAACTTCGGAAGATGAAATCAGGGAATATCTGTGGGATCATCATTATGTGCAGCTGCCTTATGATCACTTTCTGAAACAGGATATTGCGGTTGATATTCTGCTGGATACGGGGGACGCCAATTATGATTTCACATTGAATCAACCTTTTGCCAGTTGGGATGGACAAAGCGACAAAACTATTGATGAGTGTTCCGCTTTATTGTGGCTGAGCCGCCAGCAGGGATATAGCAAACGGCAGTTGACCAATGCTTTGAAGCACGGAGAGTTTCAGGAATCAAAATTTCTGAAGAGTGTCCATTGGGAGGTCTGCAACACCAGTTCCGGAATCAATGCCTTGACTTTTCTGGTTCAAATCACTTTGGAAAATTATCTGAAACTTTTGGATGCAATCAAAAAAGAAGCAAAACTCAATGATTCATATTATCCCAAAGAACGCAAAGGCCGGGGCTATATCATTATAGATAAAAAGACCACCTGCGGACTTTATGACTCCTGGAACGGTTCCGGCAGTATGCTGGAAATTGATCTTGAAAAAGATATCCGGCTGCCAATCAGAATGATCCACTCCGCATTGCCGGATTGCATACGCCGCTACAACATCCGGGAAATCTGGGGATTGTGCAGTTCAGCGTGGAGCGATAATGCGGTAAAAGAAATTCATCCTATGAGAAAGGCTGCATAATGAGAAAAAAAGAGATAACCAACGCCACCACACAGGATATACTGGATTGGCTTTGCTATCATTGCTGGCGGAAGTATGACGAAGCCTGTCGCAAGGGTGAAAATGCCAAAAAGAAAATTGAAAAAGAAATCAAATGGATGAAAGATGAGCTTGAAAAAAGAGCAAAAACAGGAGGATTTTAAGTTATGGAAATCAAAACAAAAGAAGATGCTCAAATCATTGCCGATGCGTATTTGAGTGCCAGAACTCATCTTATCAATGC
>JAZQYS010000256.1:0-2817 GCA_045633645.1 Victivallaceae bacterium
AAGGATCAACAGATATGTTTTACACCTACATTTTACGCAGTATTTCCCATCTTGATCATCGTTATACCGGAGTAACAAAAGATTTGCAAGCCCGACTTGCAAAACATAACGCCGGAGAAGTTCCCCATACATCTGAATTTAAACCGTGGAAGAGTGAAATTGCCATTGCTTTTTCACCAGAGGAAAAAGCCTGCGCTTTTGAAACATATCTTAAAACTCATAGTGGCAGGTCATTCGCAAAGTGTCATTTTTGATTATTTCACTCTCTGAATATGACCGATTGGCAAATCTCCGCCATGAAATAAGAATAACTCTGATAGCCTCAAACACAACGAAACAAAACTTGAAATAGTACAATATGCTCAAATCAAAAAAATTCTGGCTTGCCGTCATTCTGATAATTGTAACCAATATCGGAACAGCCGTTGGATGTATGTATGTGGCAAGAGCAATCAACATGCACTATCGGTTGTCGGTCATATATGAATATAACGCAAAGATAAGACTTCTGCTGACAGCAATCTGTAATGAAATCAAAAAAGATCCTGCAGCAGCTGTTGTTAAAATAGAAAAACTGCAGCGGCAAATCCCGAATCCACACGAAGAATTCAGAACCCGGGAAGAACTTGAAAAAGCCGGATTCAACTGATTGTCGCCGGTTCGATTATTTTCCGGGGCGTTTTTTATTTCTGCGAAAAAATCTGACATTTACTTTGAGGTAAAAGCCGTTCTCTGTTTTATTTATTTCCAAGAATTAAAACGCCCTCCGGCAATTGTTGAATTAAGGTTGCTGTCAGTCAGTTGAGTGAATGAACGAGCTCCGGCAGAGTTAATGCCGATTCCGCGGTGAGTTTGCTCAAAGAGGGGATCCCGCAATTTTGCAAACGATCATTGATCTTTTCGGTTAACTCCCGCTGAAGTTCTCCGGTCGCAGTCCGTTCTGAAACATCGGAAAGACGGGGATTGCTGATACAATGCCATACCACAGACAGCATATCAAAGATGGTCAGCCAATCCGGAAATTTGACGGTACTTACTTCAAACAATGTCTGCATGGCAACTGTATTTTTCAGAAAGTAGGTATGTCCGCGTTTGCTTTTATCCAGCGTGACTGCAATTCCTGAAGTGCAAAGTTCATCCAGTACATCACTGGCAGATTTCCACGAAAAGCCGCCGATATCGGCAACATCCTGAATCCTGCAGAATTCCTTATTCAACATTGCCAGAACTGCTTCTGCCCGTGCCGACATTCCGAATGCTCCCCGCAACCGCAGCAGCAATGCAGCATTGCCTTTAGTTGAAAACGGTACAACTTTATTGCTTTTAAGGTATTGGTTGCGTTTGAAACCGTAACGCAACGCCGTTTCATCCGGAGTGGGGACAAACTCATTGCCGAAGAACATCACTTCAACTCCGGTATCCTCAGGCAGTAAACTTTCAGCAAGCGGCTGCCATTTTTTCGGATTTACCGAAGCTGCGATAAAGCCAAGTGATTTACGGTCTGCATTGGTAAAGCGTTTCAGCAATGCTTTTAATCTGGCAAGATTGATGCTTTCACCATTACATTGCAGCCAATCAATGATCAAATCATAAAGCCGTTGGTCAAAGCGGGCAAAGTGTGCCGAAAAAATCAGTAACGCTTCCGGATCAAGAATAAAATTATCAAGGGTATTGACTGCTCCGGCAACGCCGAGTTGTGTCCACTGCTTCCAGAGCAGAGTCAGTATGGAGTCAAGTAATTCCTGCTTAAATTTGCTCACTGACATTTTGCCACCCCAGTTGGTTGAACATATCTTTCAAAATCATCCGGAATGATTCGCTGGTATCCTGTGTCATGCACCATTTTGCCGCTGCGACCAACTCTTCAGCGGTCGGATTCAATGCTTTTAAGTCGGAAACATGATATCCGCCACGGTCAGCCGAAGCAAATGTTTTGAAAAAAATCTGATCATAGCGACCAATATAGTGAACTGTCAGTTTTTTGCCGATAATGACTGTGGTTAAACGTTCCTGAAAGCCTTGCGGTAATCCCATTTTAAATTGCGAAGCCGGACCATTGTTCAGCCAGTCCACAGGCAGATTCAGTACTTTGCCAACCCGATTCGCCGCCTCAACCAGATATTCCGGCAGCGGTTCGGAGTCAACCAGAACTTCTGCTTTCATAAAAGCCACTATATCTACATCTTGCGTCGTGCGGACAACCAAGCCGGTTGCGATCAAAGCCGAACCGCCGCAAACGACGATCTCCGTAGCCGGAGCATCATCCAGAATCAAATGTTCGTTTATCAGCATCAAGGCTTCATTCAACTTTGATATATCTATTGGTTTCATTATGATAACTCCTATTTAATATTAGTTTTTCTTAATATAGTATCAAAAAAACAAAAATCAAATATTGTATAGATTTTTTGCCTGCAAAAATAAGCGGAGTGCAACGGAGCGGGCGAAGGGCTGTCCACCGAATCCTTGGCGACGGAGGGCTGACGGCAGAGAATTGGAGAAAAAAGCCTCTTTAGCAGCTGTAAAACGCTGGTATAATTATGGAAACGAACAATAATATTGAAAAAGCCTGAACAGGTCATTGAACAAAGCGGTGTCCGAAAAATTACAGACTTTTTTCCAATAAAGCAACAGTCCGTATTCATCTGTTTCCGCATATGCTGTTATTTCCGGCAGCCGGAACTGTTTTTTTTAATTTTTTGATTGTATTTTCAATACAACTTAACTATATTATATCGGATGTTGAATTTTAGGATTAAAAAAGGAGATACAGCCATGAAATTTACAGTCAGCCGCGAAAAATTGCAGAAAGCTCTT
>JAZQYS010000257.1:0-2625 GCA_045633645.1 Victivallaceae bacterium
CCATACCGCAGGCGGCATCGCCCATAGTGACATCACGGACAACCTGACTTGCGGACTCCGTCACACTGCGGGCATTGCCGAAAATACGTTTGATGAGATTCAAACCGTTTTCCCAGCCGCGCGCAGGGTCGGAAGCTTCAGCCATACACTGCTGAATAAGAATTTCAAAACACTTGTTGGCAGAACCTGACTTGGAGGGGTCTGCAACAGAGAGCAGATTGAAAAAACGCGGGTCCGCCAGATCACGCCAGGTTTGGGGCAGAGAACTGTTTTTCATTTCTTCAATCCTGTCGGTATTGCAGCAGATACCGAATGTGGAAAGAACGACGCCGTACCATAAACCATTGGCATCATAAAGACGGTCTCCGCCGAAAACAGCGGGAATGGAATCGGGTTTAAAGTATTCAGGATGGCGTTCCTTAACTTTTGCATCAACAGCAAAACCCTTGGATGCCTGACGGATCATTTCAAAAGTTCCGCCGCCTGCCATCAAATCAATGCCGATACCGACATCGGAGTTGAGAAACATTTGACGCGCTCTTTTTTCTTCAGCACTTGCTTTGGGATCCTTGTCCACACGGGGGTTGGAAAAAGCTGCGGCAATTGCAGGCGTCCACTTACCGGATTTTTCCTCGTAAAAATGCCGGAATTCCGCCTCATAACGATCGGCGATATAACGGACGATATCCCGCGTTCCGCCGGGGGAACGGAAATCAAGAACAACCTCTTTGCCGAATTTTTCACGGTAATACTTTTTGAACGCCCGGTCATACTCATCACGGATTCCCTTGTTGTGCGCAGAAATAATCACCAGACGGTCGGCTTCAGCAGATGCCTGTGCCTTTTTTTCAGCTTCAGGACGCAGAAGAAAAGGCAGAACCAGCAGACTGCCCAACAGCAGTACACAGATAGATAACCTTTTAAACATCAGTCAAGTTCCGCAGAGTTTACAGCCAACAGATATTCCGGTTCAAAATACAGGCGGTATGCGCTGCCGATATTCCGCTTTGCCGGCGCACTTTCACGGACCGCAAGACGCTGTCCGTTGGCATTGAAAATCCAATCGCAGCTTTCTCCGGAAAAGGTGCGTTCCTCTAAAATTGCTTCAAAGGAGCCGGGAAGTTCCTGATCAAAAATTTTGATACGTTCAGGACGGATTCCGGCAGCACAGACGGGATGATCTTTGCCGTTGAGTTTAAATTCACCGAAAGCGGTCGCAATTTTTCCATCTGAAATTTTACCGTCAAGAAAATTCATATCTCCGAGGAACTGGGCGCAGAAGCGTGTTTCCGGAAAGTTGTAGAGATTTTCAGGCGCATCGATTTCGCGGATCAAACCGTGGTGCATGACACCGATTCTGTCCGCCATACTCAAAGCCTCCTGCCGGTCGTGCGTCACATAAAGGGCAGTCAGATTCCGCAGAGAACAGATACGGCGGATTTCGCTGCGCATGGCATCGCGCAAACGGGCATCCAGATTTGAAAGCGGTTCATCAAGAAGAAGAAGCGCAGGATCAACCGCCAGAGCGCGTGCCAGAGCAATACGCTGCTGCTGCCCGCCCGAAAGACTCGGAACAGAACGCTTGGCAAAGTCCGCAAGCTGAACAAGTTCAAGAACCTCCATGACTTTATCTTTAAGTTCCCGTCCCTTGACGCCCGCCGTTCTCAAACCGAATGCAACGTTTTCAAAAACGTCCATATTGGGCCAGAGTGCGTAGTTCTGAAACACCATTGCCGCCCGGCGTTTTTCAGGCGGCAGAGAAAGAATATCCTCGCCGTCAAATGAAATACTTCCCGTATCGGGTTTCACCAGCCCGGCAAGAATCCGGAGCAATGTGGATTTTCCGCAGCCTGAGGGTCCCAGCAAAAAGAACAGTTCTCCGGCATGGATATCAAGATCAACACCTTTGAGTACCGGTACACCCGAACTGTATGCCTTACTGATTCCACGGATTTTTACTTCTGCCATAACTTTTTAAATCCTTCAATCTGATATATTGTAGCCATCCGCCCCGTCAATGTATTTCAACTTGTCGGGCGATCTTAAATTACTGATTATTTTAACTTCAAGCTGTCTGACTCTCTCTCTGGTCAGATTAAAACGCTTGCTGATTTCAATCAAAGGCAGACTCGGCTGTCCGAAAAGCCCGAAACGCATAATGATAATCTGCTGTTCGCGCTCAGGCAGAGTCCGCAGCATTTCATAGAGTTTATCGTATAAAATCTTTTTTGCTATCTGTTCAGAGGGCGCAGCTGTACTGCTGTCGGCAACCAGATCTTCAAAAATACCGCTGTCATCATCATGACTTAAAGTTGCTTGCAAAGAAATTGTCTGACATGCCATTTTGCGGATGGAATTGACTTTTGCCGGAGACATATCCAGCATTTCAGCCAACTCTTCAACCTCTGGCTCTCTGCCGTTAAGATGGATAAAACGCTGTTCCGCCCAGGTGATACTGTTGATGGCGTTGATCATGTGAATCGGCAGACGGATCACCCGCGCTTGTTCAGCGATGGCGCGCCGGATATTGTGCTTGATCCACCAGCCGGCATAGGTACTGAATTTATGTCCGAGTTTGAAGTCAAAACGCTTCAATGCCCGCAGAAGTCCGAGATTGCCTTCCTG
>JAZQYS010000258.1:0-5021 GCA_045633645.1 Victivallaceae bacterium
GGAAACGGCAGAAATGATTCAGTTCTTGATCCTGATTTCACGGTTGAATTCAGCAATGATTTGGAAGAAGATATCCGTGAAAAAGTTATTGAAAGTGCCGTCCAATACGAAAAATTGCGGGGTACTCTGCCGGGCAATATAAAAAAAATCGTGGAACAGTTTCAGACGGTCAAACTCAACTGGCGTGAACTGCTTACCCAATATCTGACTCCCTGTTTCGGCTCATCGCGGCGGTGGCTGCCTCCCAACAGACGATATATTTCAAGCGGACTTTATCTGCAAAGCCGCCGTGACACTTTTTTTCAGGCTGTTTTGGCAATCGACACCTCCGCCAGTACGCTTGATGATCTGGATTTATTTGCAGCAGAATTAACGGCTTTATTCAACAGTTTCGGGCAATATGAACTTTCTGTCATCTGTTGTGATGCAAGGATCCAGTCGGTGAAAACTTATACTCAAGATTCACCTTTTGACAACAGAAATATCCAGTTTCAAGGCGGTGGCGGAACCAGTTTTATTCCTGTGTTTCAATATGTGGAGGAAAATTTCCCGCAAACGCAAATTCTGATTTACTTTACTGACGGTTATGGAGATATACCCGAAGAACCCGACTTTCCGGTTTTATGGGTGATCACTCCTGATGGCAGAAACTCTATACCGTGGGGATATGTAATCAAATTACCTGAAGCAAAATAAAATGGTAAATATTGCCGCCCTTGATTTTTTTCGGAATTGTGCTATTTTAAACTATATGTATAATCCGGAGGGACTTTATGGCATTTACCACAAAAGGAAGTTTGCTTGCAGCTGTAAAAAAGGGCGATGAAATATCGTGGCAGCAGTTTTACGATATGTATAAGCCGCTCATATTGCTCAAAGGCGGCGATTTACGGCTCAATCAAACCGAAAAAGAGGAACTTGTACAATTGGTAATGCTTTCATTTTTCAACAGTTCTCAAACGTTCTGTTACGACAAAAGCAAAGGTCGTTTCCGGGATTATCTCAAACGCGTAATCCACAACAAAGCCTGTGACTTGATGCGTAAAAGACAGGATGATACTGTTTCTGCCGATGAATTGGGAAATGTACTTGCCGCTATCCCACAGGAATCTGATGACCGTTGGGAAAAAGAATATCAGGAAACAGTTTTAACTCAAGCCTTTGAAGAACTCAAACTCCGCTGTGATGTCACGACTTTACAATCTTATGATTTATTTGTCCGGCAGAATCTTCCGGCGAAAGAGGTCGCTGCTATGCTCGATATAAAAGCCAATGCTGTTTATCAGCACAAATCCCGTGTCGAAGAAATGCTCCGTCAAATCGTAAAGGAACTCGATGTATAACTACCCCAAAAATATCAAGGCGTATCAGCCGGTTTGCCTGTGCGGTCAAGGTGCATACGGTTCTGTGTATCTGGTTTGTGATGCAGTCGGAACTTTTTATGCGTTAAAAATCGTCCGCAAAACCTCCGGAAACTGGGAACGGGAATTCCGGGGCTTGAAACATTACAAAAATCAAGTCCCGGAACATCCGAATCTGATAAAAATTTTCCATATCGAAGATTGCGGAGATTTCTTTTACTACACGATGGAGGCAGCAGATAATTGGGGCGAAACAAACAATTACACCCCTGCGACATTGGCAAATCTGATAAAAATGCAAGGACGTTTGTCTCCGGATACAATACGTACAATATTTGACGGGCTTCTGGATGGTTTGGAACATTTGCATAATGCCGATGTTATTCACCGGGATATAAAACCTGATAATATCATCTTCGTTGATGGTGTTGCAAAGTTAAGCGATATCGGGCTGCTCGATACAATAACACATACATTGAGTCTGGTCGGTACTCAGGATTTTGTTCCTCCGGAATATCTGCTTGGTGATGCAAAAAATCCGACTGCGGAAATCGACCTCTATGCTCTGGGAAAAACGTTGTACTGTGCATTTTCCGGAAATGATGCCAATCAATTCCCCTTAATTACTCCTGATATATTGAAAAATACGGAATACCGCACTTTTAACAAACTTGTCCGTCTTGCCTGTGCATCAGACAGAGCTTTTCGCTTAAAGTCGATTGATGAATTCCGGAATGCGTTACAAGGCAATATCGGTTGGAAATATGAGTTAAAACGATTCCTTTTCAACATCACCCTGCGTCCGATATTTCTTGTTTTTGCTGTTATTCATTACATATTCAGCAAAAAATGGATTGTTTTTCTGTTGATAACTTTTTTTCTCATTTGGGGCGGTATGGTCATAAAAACCTATTGGCAGCTGGAAAAAGAGATGTACCCATATCAAACCGGATTCCATGCAGCTGCATTCAAGCGGGCATTGAAAGAGTGGCATAAACAAATCGGAGAATATGATTTGTACGACTTTCAATATAAAAGTGATTTCTACTTGAAAAAATACGGTGAACGTTACCTGGTAACACGGGATGAATATGTGAGAGCCAAACACACATATAATCCCGGCTCACTGGACTACGGAATCGGATTTTCAATCGGAGACCCAGACGAAGAAGGCAGTGTACAAGGAAAAATATACCGCCAGCAGAACTCTTTGAATATCAATCAAAGCACGCCATTGAAATATCAGTATCTCTATGAAAAAGTTTTTGATAAACTCAATGATGATAACTTATCTGTCCCTGACGGCACTCAGTGGCGAAACAAAACTATGCTGCTCCCTGCCGGAAAGCGTAAAACGTTAAAATATCTTCCGGAATTGCCGCTGATTTCAGAAGTCAATATTGCGTTCAATCCTTATCAATTGCAGGGAAAATTTGAATTTGTATTGACTGCGGCAGAATATTTACCTTTCCCCAAACAACCATTGCCGGAAGTACAATGGAAAAAGCAGATGCGTTTCCCGGTAACATTAAGCGGAAACAAGATGATTTTTACCGATATCTTGTGGCGCGGACAGGATAAAAGTGAAGATGAAATCTGGTTATTGGAGCCTTCAAAATTAAAAGAACTTCCGCTTGAAGACCGTTATTATCATCTGAAAATCGTTACTGCTGATTCCTGTTACCGGGTGTATTTGGATAATAAACTTGTTTGGGGAACCAGACACACATTTTTCGGAGGACACTTTGAACTGCGTTACCAAAGCAATGCGCCGTTGAAAATCAACCGCATTTCCATTTATGATACAGGCTTTGTCCAACCGGGAGAAAAGCGTAAGTCACGCTTGCAACTGCCGCAATAAGAAAATCTGCCGGTTCTGCTGTATCTATTGTACTTCTCCAACTGCGACAGTAGAAAACGCTGTTTTTCCGAAACTTTTTCCGACAGATTGCCGATGCTGTACCGATATGGAGTGTCGAAATAAAAATATCTGCCGTCCTGATGACTTGGAGCGATTTTTCACTCAATCAAGACTTTTTCAGGAACGGCAGACCGCCTTAAGTCATACTATTTTGCTTCAATCCCACAATGAAATCCGGGGAATTGTTCTTCGTAAGCCTCTTGCATCGCTCTTTGCAACTCATTTGCACGGAAATATTGCACGATAGCACTGTCATGGACCGGCAGACACGGAATATCTTTTTCAGCAAGTTTCAGCAATACATTACGCATGATTTGAGCATCAATCCGCTGTAGAAGAAGTCCTGCTCCAGAGCAAAAATACTGCCCTATTACCGGATGAGCCGCATTCAAACGGTCAATCAATTCATACCAATTGGTCGGGGGTGTTTTAATTGTTCGGAAAATTCTCCCAAGCTCAAAATGGTTGCAAGTTAATGAATTATGGTAATTGATTCACCAATCTGCAAAATATCTCTGTTTTTGCTTTTTTATACAACAGAGAAAAATTTTCTGCTCAATCAAAAGGACTTTTTCTCCGAAACAAACACAAGATGCCCCGAAAAATAGCTACACCAGCGACTTTTTCTCAAAAAAGGGGTGCAACGGTCGGCGGTTAGGACGTCTTTGCACCTGCAAAGTAAAACACCTTTGGCGGCTGGAGTGATCTTGCCGCCAATTTGCGTATAGTTAATTCTTTTTCCGGGCATGTTTATAAAGAAAGAAAAGCCCCAGGGTCATACAAATAGGAAATATCGTTGCCGCAAGCAAACCATTTTTCAGGTTTTCCCCTGTAAGTTCTGCTACTTTTCCAACGGTTACAGGGCCAACGGTTGCACCAAGATCCCCTGCCAATGCAAGAAATGCAAACATTGCAGTTCCTCCTGTCGGACACTTCTGGGAAGATAGACTGATCGTTCCCGGCCACATGATTCCTACTGCAAGGCCGCAGAGGGCACAGCCGATCAAGCCCAATATTGCCAAGGAGGATAACGATGCCAATAAATAACATACAGCCGCAAAAAATCCGCACAAAAGCATCGTTGGGGTCAAGTTGAGCTTTTCGCTCATTTTTCCGTACAGCATTCTGGCAATTCCCATAAATGCAGCAAACAGACAAGGTCCAACCAAATCGCCAACCAATTTCGAAACTTTCAACGCCGATTCGGTGAACGCGGAAGCCCATTGACACATCGTTGCTTCCGATGAACCGGCACAAATCATTAAAAATATCATCATCCAGAACATCGGTACACTCAGCAGCTGACGAATGCTCATACTCGAACCGTCCTCACTAAGTTTTTCGATGGGACAGCTGATAAAATTGATAGCATTATACAGGGGGATCAATGCCCAGATGATCGTCAGGATCTTCCAATGAACTATGCCGAACACCGCAAAGAACAACGTCGATCCCAATATGACTCCTACTGCCCCCCAGCAATAAAATGAATGCAACAAACTCATGACTCCGTCCTTGTTTTCAAACGGACATGCTTCCACGATGGGACTCAGCAGAACTTCGATCAATCCGCTTCCGATTGCATAAAAGACAACTGCCAGCAAGATGCCGATGAATGGATCTGGCAGCACTCCCGGTAAAATTGTCAGAAGTACCAGGCCTGCCGATGACAGAACTTGAGATGCGATCACGCAAAGACGATATCCGATCTTATCCGCATATTTTGCCGCGACTATATC
>JAZQYS010000259.1:0-3373 GCA_045633645.1 Victivallaceae bacterium
TCCGATTTTGAAACAGTTGACCGTAAAATCTCCTTTCTGTCCGGCGGGGCAGGGTTCGGCGGTCAGCACAGATTCCTGCGGATAATTGGCATGATTCTGCCGCAGAAAATCTTCCAGATCAAATAAAAATTTCATAATATATTCCTCAAAGGGTTGTCTTGACCACGGTGCAGCTTGCGCCCGGAGTCAATGCTTGAATGGTATAGGCACCGAATGCGGCGGGCAGCAGAACGCTCTCGCCGGGAGAAAGTTCAACAAAAGACTCTCCCCTTCCGACTTTAACGGCAGTATCAACCGCCGTGATATAATGGAAACTTTCTTTTCCGGTATCTTCCTGCTGAATCTCCTTCAAACGGAGCTCCGTTACATTGAAATACAGACTCTTTGCAACAGCGTTTTCACAGTTTCCGGAAAACTCTGAAGAAGCGGCAACGCGGGGAGAGGTGCGGTCGGTAAAGTTGATGGACTGCAAACCTTTTTCCAGATGCAGTTCACGCATTTTTCCGTCAGGTCCTTTGCGTCCCCAGTCGCTGATACGGTATGTGGTATCGCTGTTCTGCTGAATTTCAAGAATCAGATTGCCTGCGCCGATGGCGTGGAGCGTTCCGGAAGGAATGAAATAAGCGTCACGGCTCTGTGAGGGATAAATCTGCAGAAGATCATCCGTCTTTCCGGCACGCAGCAAGTCAATGACCTGATTTTCAGAAAGTCCGCTGTTCAATCCGGCAAGGATATCAGCTCCGGGACGGGCGGAAAGGATATACCACATTTCAGTCTTGCTTTCAGCACCGCCGCCGATTTTGCCGCAGGCGGCTTCATCAGGATGCACCTGAAGAGAGAGTTTCTCTCCTGAGTCGATCAGTTTCATCAAAAGCGGAAAACGTTCAGCGTCAGCAGCTTTTGTTCCAAGCAGATATTTGCGGTAATTTTTGACCAGTTCTGAGAGTTCTACTCCTGCAAGTCTGCCATTGACAACTTTGCTCTGAATTCCATCACGGTCGCAGAGTTCCCACGCCTCCCCGATCGGAGAAGAGTGTTCCGGCAATTCACGTTTGAGGACTTCAGTCATCTGATTGCCGCCCCAGATACGTTCCTGATAGATGGGCGCAAACTTCAGCGGATAAAGTTCCTCAGGAGAAATCAGCTTGGAGTTCCACATCAGTTTATCACAACACGCAGCCAGAGATTCCGGCATACGGACGGGACGCTTGTCAGCATTCACACAACCGAGAACCACATAACCGCGCACCAGGAGTTCATTCTCACGCAGAACTTCAGTACAGATTTTCAGCTTGATACGGGAACGGCTCTCAACATAAGAACGGAAGGTTAAAAGATCATCGTATTTTGCTGATCCGAAATAATCGCAATGCGCCTCAATTACCGGCAGAAAAGCCCCTTCCTTTTCCAGAACAGAATAGGGCGCACCGACGGAACGCAGCATTTCCGTTCTGCCGCGTTCAAAGTATTCAAAGTAATTGGCGTAATAGACAACCCCCATCTGATCGGTATCAGCATAGGGGACCCGATAAGTACATTCAAAATACATCTTCAACACTCCCGGGGATTTTGCGAAATATAATCACAAAGATATGCCACAACTTCATCAATGGACATACTTGAAGTATCAACCAACAGAGCATCCTCCGCCTGACGCAGAGGGGCTTCGGCACGGTGGGAGTCCTGATAATCGCGCTCGGAAATCAATTTTTTGATTTCTTCAAACGTCAACGTTTCATTGGCGTTCTGTTCCAGACGGCGGCGGGCGCGCTCCTCAACCGAAGCGGTAACAAAAAATTTATAGGCGGCATCGGGAAAAATCACACTGCCGATATCCCTGCCCTCCATGACAATCCAGCCCTTCATCGCAGCATTGCGCTGAACCGGCAGCAGAAACTGCCGCACACGGGGCTGGGTGGCAACAAAACTTGCAGCGGCAGAACACGCTGAACTGCGGAGTTCCTCACCGGGATCAACACCGTTGACAAGCAACTTTCCGTCAACGTAATCCAAATCAAGACCCGCAAGAAAATCTTCCTGAAGATCTTTGATATCAACACCTTTACCGGCAGCAGCCCAGGCGATGGCACGATAAAGACTGCCGGTATTGACATAAGTAAAACCGCAGCGTTCCGCCAATAATCTGGCAACAGTACTCTTGCCGGCTCCTGCCGGACCATCAATAGCAACAACTTTACTCATGTAAATTCTCCATAAAAATAACAAAAAATATAGGTTCTGTCCCGAATCTTGAAAAATACTTCATTCAAGCAGGCAAGTAAAAACTTTTCAACGCATAAAACATATCACATAAGTTGTGATTTGTCAAACACCTGCCAGAAAGACTCCGGGACAATAAATATAAAGAGCGCCCCTGTAAAAAGAGCGCTCAAATTTTCAATAAGCCTGTATCTGATCATCCGCAAAAACTTTGCGGTGTGGATACATATCAACTGCCGCTGCGGTTCTTGAGACGGCCGCTTTTGAGGAATCCTTCGTAATGCCGCATAGTCAGGTGAGACTCAAGCTGACTCATGGTATCAAGAACCACGCCGACCATAATCAGCAAACTGGTTCCGCCGAAGAACTGGGCGACCATGAAAGGAATCCGGAAGTTGCTGTAAAGAACCATGGGAAACACAGCAAGTGCAAGAAGGAATACCGCACCGCCGGCAGTAACTCTGGTCATGGCACCGTCAAGGAAATCGGCGGTGGGCTGACCGGGACTGATTCCGGGGATGAAAGCGCCCTCTTTTTTCAGGTTATCCGCGATCTGCAGGGGGTTGAACTGATTTGCCACCCAGAAGAAACTGAAGGCAAGAATCAGAATACTGTAAACCGTCATGTAACCGGGACCATCCTGCCTGAAGAAAGTGGCAAGAGTCATCCAGACGCCGCCGTTGCGGGCAGCCATGGTCTGGAACAGATATCCCGGGATCATCATGATTGCTCCGGCAAAGATGATGGGCATAACGTTGGCAAAGTTGACTTTAAGCGGCATGTAGGTAGAGCCGCCCTGAAGCTGTTTGCCGACAGTTTTGCGAACCATCTGAATCGGAACTCTGCGGTAGCCCTGAGACAACAGAATCGTTGCCGCAGTGACAATGCAGAAGACAACCAGAAGCAAAAGCAGTTGAACCGACTTGAAGGTCGTGCCGTCAGGGGTCGTGCCCTTGATGGCCATATTGACCAGTTCAATCACAGAGTGGGGCAGACGGGAAACGATGTTAATCGTAATGATCAGAGACACACCGTTGCCGATACCGCGCTCGGTAACTTGCTCTCCAAGCCAGGTAAATACCATTGTGGTACAGGTGATGACCAGCACAGTGACCGGTACGAACACCTCGACTCTGCCGAGGAAAAGCGGTTC
>JAZQYS010000260.1:0-4061 GCA_045633645.1 Victivallaceae bacterium
TTTACCATGCTGTCGGCAGCAGAAGTGCTGTTTCAGCAGCCGATGGAGGAGGAAGCTGTCCGCAAAATCGACCGTTTCCGGACGGCTTCGATCGTTGAAATCGACGGTGTCAAATGCCTGCATTTGAAATCCGGCGGCTTCCATCTCCCCGTGGACCTTACCGAATGGGCGGGCCGCAAAGTCAAAGTTTCCTATGTTGCCAAATTCAAAGGGATCATCCCCGATGCCAAAAAGCCCGGCAGCAGCGGTATGCGCGGTACGCTCCTTATCAAATGCAGCGACGGCAAAACTCTGTATCCCGGAAACCGCCCTCTGTCCGGCGACTGCGATCAGTGGACTTTGTTCTCCTATAATGCCACCATCCCGGCCAATGCCGTCGAAGGAAAATTCCTGCTCAGCATCCCCAACGGGGAGATCTGGTTCAAATCATTAACCGTCGAAGCCATGGATTGATCTTATTATGAAAAATCATCTCACATTTTCAGCGTTGTCAAAACGATTCACCCTTATCGAATTGCTCGTGGTGATCGCCATAATTGCCATTCTCGCGGCAATTCTTCTGCCGGCACTGAATAGTGCCAGAGGCAGAGCTCACGAAATTTCCTGTCTGAACAACATGAAACAGATCGGTCTTGCCAGTGCCTCATACAGTGACGCCAATGACGGATACATTCTCAATGGTTATGCCGGACCGAGTGCGGGGAATAAGGAGTTGATCTGGTTCTGCGTTCTTTCAGGTTCAAGTTACGGTGGTTCGGAGAAATTCAGTTCAGGTTACGGAGCGGAATATTCCGGAATCAAAAAACAGGGCAGTTTCTACTGTCCGGCAGAGATCCGTGAAGGGATGAATTACACCAACTATGCACTCAACGGTTATTTGACGGGCTGTTACAGCAAATTGAAGAAATACCGCAAGCTCAGTGCACTTACTTCCCCCTCTGAAGCGATGTTTGCATCTGAAAGCAATATGAAAGACAGTTATTGTTTCAGCAACATCTATTCAATGTCGTTCAGACACGGCGGTGCGGAACTCAGAACGCTTGATTCCAATACTGCTCCGCCGAATCAGCAGCTCCGTGCCGCATCTGCCATGATGGATGGTCACGCCGTAAGCAAATCATACACCGAATACAAAAATATGTCACTGCCCAGCGGTACACCGGCTAAATTCGCCGAATCCACCACCTCATTTTCACCTTGTCTGTTTACCGGTTATCACCTTGACAATCTGGGGGCATCTGTATTATGAGACATCTCCTTTTTTCCTGTTTGTGGCTGCTGATGATCTTTTCCGTATCAGCCATGGAATTGGAGATCGTCAAGGGCGGCAACGGCACCTTTCAGTATGGTGCCGTTTCGACTTCCAATGGTCTGCTCTCACTGCGTGAAGTTGCCAATGCAGTAAGTTTCGATGATTCCGGAATAACTTTCACCCAGACTTCCCCATTGCCGCCGGAACCGATGAAAATCACCGCGGAAGATTGCGCCGTCATCGAAATCACTCCGCCCGGAGGAAAGAAACACACTTTCCGGATAACCAGCGCAGATCCCTGCGGCCGAATGGCAAACCACAAGTGGCAGTGGACGAAAAAAATCAGTTGGAAAGAATTGGGAACTGCTTCGCCTGAATACGGTAAAACCTGGCAAATACAGATCACCCGTGAATTTTGCAATCAGACGGAAAAAGCCGTGTGGAGCTATCCCCGTGCCGCCGCCGTCATTTTCAGGGAGAAGGGAACTAACTTCACCTTTGACGGCTTCGGGCCGCGCTGGACTCAAACCGGTTATGAAATAACCTGGTCCTCCCCCGGAAAAGTCAAAGTCGATGCCGAAATCGTTTCGATTGAAAACCCCCGCAGTTTCAATAATGTTATCAATGGCAGCAGCGGTATGCTCCGCACGATCATGGCTAACAATACTGAAAGAACCTTGAAAATGCAGTGGAGCGATCCTGATACCGGGCGTGTCCTGGGCAAAAGAGAATTCAAATGGGTGCGGTATAAGAATGGCGCTCCTGCCGGACCGATGTATGTCGATCCTGATCCGCCGCTGAAATTAAAGGCGGCATTCTACCCCCGCAAAAAACAGCTCAATGTGAAGTTGAGCTGCCCCAATGCCGCAAAGATCAGCAAACTCGGTACGCTCTTTTTCCACATCGTCAATGAAGCAGGTGAAACTGCCTTTTCCGCTCCGGCGATCAGGACAAACGGAAGTTATTTCGCCGAAATCACCCTGCCGGTACTCCCGGAGAGCAAATATACCGTTTACGCCGTGGAAAACGGGAAAAGACTTGATGCCGTTGACACCTTTGCCATCGCCAGATTTCCGTGGCAGGATAAAAAGTACGGTCAGTCCCGGCTGATCGTGCCGCCCTTTAAGCCGCTGAGTTGCAAAGACGGCAAAATCCGGGCACTCTGTACCGGTTATGAAAATGGCGGCATCCTGTGGCAGAAGATCGACGCCGACGGTATCAATCTTTTGCAGCGCCCCGTGCGTTTGACCGTCAACGGTGAAGAATTCAAATTGAAAGCCCACCGCATCATCGAAACTGCCGATGACCGGATCATTATTGAAAACGACCTTGCCGCCGCCAATCTGGATCTTGTCCTGCGTCAGGAGTATGATTATGACGGTATGTGCAAACTTATTTTCAACTTCATCCCGCAGGGTAAAATCAGAATCGAGTCAATGGATCTGGAATTCCCGCTCAATGCCGGGGAGTTGAAACTCTTTCATTCGCTCGGCGACGGAATGCGGCGCAACAAGTCCGGCTGGCTTCCGAATGCTGACGGCACGCTCTGGAGAGCCGACAAACCCGCTCTCCGCGGTGAACTTGCCGGATTCCGCCCCTATATCTGGTTCGGTGGAACCAGCCGTGGTCTGTGCTGGTTCGCCGAGTCGGATGAGAATTGGGGACGCAGTGCCGGAGACAATGCGCTTTCTCTGGTCCGCAGCGGAGAAACCGCTTTATTCACCGTCCATCTGTTTACCCGTGCCCGAGTGAAAAATCAACCCTTTTCGATCGTCATGGGTGTCCAGCCGACCCCGGTCAAAAAAGTAACGCAGAATTACCGGAAACTTACCGGAGACTTTTTCGGCAGCTGGATTCCAGACAACAGCGAAACTCTGACTTTTATTTCCACCGGTAACAAGTTCAGTATAAGAGTTACCGATGGACCCAATGTTCCCGTGAATAACGATTGGAGCTATATAGACTTTGTTTTCAAAAAAAATTGGAAAGACCGTGCCGAAGTTGAGCGTACCGCTGCGGCATTCCTCAAAAAACACAAGTTGAACAATCAGAATTGGTCAAAGTGGAAAAAGACAGACGGAGATCTGGTTCTGCGGATGTGGCAGGGGGCACGTTTCCATCGTTATGCGAAATATCATTTCCAGTATTTCAATCCGCGGGCACTCTGTCCGGCATGGGCGGAATTTGAGATGTATGCCAGCCAGTGGTTCCTTGATTCCGGTCATGCGGAAAGAAACTTCAACGATGAATACTGCTGCCACCCCGACGATGATTACATTGATTTTACTCTGCATCATTCTCTGCCCTATCTCGATCGCGGAGTCAGCGGTCTTTATTTCGACAATCTCTATGATTTGAAAATGCTCGACCCGTGGGCGGATATCCACACTTCCGGAGCCCGTAAAACACCCTATTACCCGATCTGGGGGATGCGTAATCTGGTCAAACGGGCGGCAACGCTCTGCTATGAGCGCAATCTGACCTTTTTCGGATTGCCGGCGGTGATGATCCACATGACTGACTGCAATGTGGTGCCGTGGAATTCTTTCGCCGGAATCACGCTCGACTGGGAGATGGGTTATGGAGATACTCCCTATCCGACCCGCTTCAGTGATGCTTATATTTTGAGCCATACAATCGGCAGGCAGACCGGCTGTATTCCGTGGGTATTGACCAATACGGCAGGATCAAACGGAGCTTATGCGACTGATACTTTGCTGCCGCTGACTTTCGGATATGATCTTTTCTGCCAGACCGGTGCCGGATTGACCAAGACCGACAGCTGGAAAAAGGTGCAGAATTTCATCCG
>JAZQYS010000261.1:0-2362 GCA_045633645.1 Victivallaceae bacterium
AGATTTTTGAGGAGTTTTGAAATTACCTCTACAATTCGTATTTGTAATCGACGCCGGATTTGACCTTTCTGAGTTTGGGATTCTTTTTCGGGTCAATCTTGTGCAGATTTGAAGTAATTGCTTCGGCGGTAAGAAAACTGATGTCATAACCGACAATGCAGAATTTTCCCTTTTCATCCACGGCATAGATGAACAAGGCGCAATTCCAGGTTCCTCCTGAAAAATTCTTGCCGGCACGCTCCATCATTTCAGCTTTGAGGGAACCGACGGCTCCGGCATGAGAAACGATCATGATATCTCCGGTGGGGTTTTCCGCAAGAATGGCATCCAGTGATTTTGCCATGCGTTTACGGTGAACGGGGGTATTTTTCGGTTCTTCCTTTTTATAAAGCCAGGTATCTGCCATAACTGCGTCAGCTGCAATTTCATCGGGGAAAAGTTTTTTCAGCTGTTTCAGCGTTGCGCCGCCCTGCTTCAAATTGCCGCCGTCTTTGTGGACACGCTCCTGAACACGCGCGTCAGGATAAACCTTTGAGCCGCACTCAGCTGCCGCATAACAGGCGGTTGCAACGGTTCTGTAATAGGGAGAAGCGTAGATTTTGCCCTTGAATTTCAATTCTTTCAAACGTTTTCCCAGCCACTTGGACTGCTGAATACCCAATTGAGTGATTCCCGCATCATCTTTGATCGGACGGACAACGTCCTTGCCGCGCCCTGCCGCCTGACAGTGACGGGCAACATAAATAAAACGTTCTCCTGCGCACAAACTCAAAGTCAATATGCCCAGCAACAGGACGATATACTTTTTCATATTATTCATTTTCCCTTTTTCTTTGCTTGTTTTGCTTTGCGTCTTTCGTAACGCGGATCATCGGGACGCTCGATTTTCGGACAGCGGAAATTGCTGGTCACATCTTTGTCTGCCATAAATTCCGTTGTGAAAACGCCGTTGATTTTTTTGTTGTTTTCATCCAGTTCAAAGACAAAGAGCGCACAGTTCCATGAAATGCCGTGCGTCCACTCTACCTGCTTTGAAGCGGGTCTCTTGTTGAGGATATTAACCAGAATACTTACAATTCCGCCGTGACTTACCAGAAGGACATCGCCTTTTTCTTCAGCAAGGATGGCGTCAAGGGCCTTTTTCACACGCTGGTAACGCGCCTTGTCGTTTTCTGCAAAAAGCCGCCACGGGTCGGCGTAGCGTGTACCGGGAACGGTCATTTCAGGAAACATTTCCTGAATCATTTTTATATCCATCGTCTTTCCGGGGCGGACACCTTTGGCAACTTCCTGTATCCCGGGTTCAAGAATTACTTTGCTTTTGAGCTGCTCCGCAACAGTTACGCCGGTCTGAATCGTCCGGAAAAAGGGAGAAACGTAAATCCTGCCGTTGAATTTATATTTTTCAACAAGAAATTTTGCCAAAGCGCCCGCCTGATTTACGCCCAATTCAGTCAATGCAAGTTCCCTGACTTTGTTTTTACGGAAACTCTCTTTGGAGTTGACTTGTCCGTGACGGGTTATATACACTTTTCTTGCGCTGACAACTGCCGGCAGCAGACAGACAAGAAGTAAAAGAAACAGATATTTTTTCATATTCAAAAGTTATTTCTTTTTGGCAGAAGCTTTGTCTTTGGCTTTGAGTTTGGCATTGCGTTTGGCTCTGTCGGCGATATCCTGCGCTCTTGTCATATAACGTTTGTCGTTGGGACGCTCGATTTTGGGACAGCGGAAATTGCTGGTAAGTTCGGTGTCATCCATAAATTCAGTCGTATATTTGTATCCGACCAGCTGATTTTTATCATTCAATTCATAGATATAGAGACCACAGTTCCAGCCGTCGCCTCTGAGTTTTTTCTTTTTACCGACAAGTTTAGCCGCCATTGCGCGGTTGATATCACCGATACCGGCACCATGAGTCACAAGCAGCAGGTCATCTTTGCTGTCAGCAAGAATGGCATCAATGGCTTTGGCAAAACGGACACGGCGCATATCAAGAGTTTCATTGCAAAGTCTCCAGCCGTCTTTATAACGTTTTCCGGGAACGACCTTGTCTCCGAAATAGGAGTGAATCTGTTTCAGCGTCATGCCCTTGGGCGCAGGTTTCTTATAAGGAGCCATTTCCTGCAAGCCCGGTTCAAGAATGATTTTTTTATTGAGGAGTGCGGCGGTATAGGTTGCCGTTTCCGTCGTCCGGTAAAAGGGAGAAGCATAGATTGTGCCGTTGAACTTCAACTTTTTGACCAGATGATCAGCCAGTTTCTTTGCCTGTGTCACGCCGAGATCTTCGGTGATTCTGGTTTCGCTGATTTCTTTGATACCGATACCGACTTGTGCATGACGTACAACATACACTGTCCGG
>JAZQYS010000262.1:0-2857 GCA_045633645.1 Victivallaceae bacterium
CAGCCTTTTTTGAGTTAATAAAAGCGAAAAATTTACAGAGAATCGCGTCCAATCATCTTGAGAGGATTGGTAATGGTCATCTTGTCGATGTCCTCTTCGCTGTATCCCATGGTGGCCAGGAATTCGGCGCACTGTCTCACGCAGACAGAGGAACCGACCAGGCAGCCCTTTTCGGGATTGTGGAAGCGTCCGCTGGGTTCAAGGATGGCATCGTTGTTCCAGCAGGTGTAGCGTCCCGGCGGGAATCCCGCGATGGGAGCGGCATCACTGGTCACGATCACTTTATCCACACCTTTGCAGCGGATGATGCACTTGACCAGCTCCTTGGGCAGGTGATGTCCGTCCGCAATAATCATTGCAGTCAAGTCATCGTTTGCCATGCCCGCCCAGATCATGTTGTTGTGACGGTCGATCTGATTGGGACAACCGTTGCCCAGGTGGGTCAGCAGTTTTGCACCGGCTTTGGCGGCACGGGCAAGATCATCGCTCTGCGCCAGCTGATGTCCGCAGGAAACAACAACGCCTTTACCGGCAACATGAGAGATAAACTCATCCATGCCCGGCACTTCAGGCGCAACAGTCAGAAGCGTAACATAGCCGTTAGAAAGATCCATGATCTCATCAAAGAACTTGCAGTCCGGTTCACGGACATATTCCGGAATATGGGCTCCGACAGCACCCGGCTTGCGGGAGATGAAGGGACCTTCAAGGTGAGTTCCCGGAATATTTTTCAAAAGTCCGTGACTTTCTGCCGCTTTGTACATGATACCCAGATTCCGCAGATAGACCTCTCTGGAACTGGTCACGATGGTCGGCAGAAAGAGACTTGTTCCCGACTTGAAAATATGATCGGCAGTAGCAAGAAACTGTTCTGCGGTAAGTTGGGGGTCGGCAAAGTCAACCCCCATGTAACCGTTGATCTGTAAATCGACGTATTGTTTCGTACTCATTACAGCAGCTCACTCATTTCGACCATACGGTGCTGACGACGGGACATTTCCGCCGCCTGACCGAGGGCAGTTGAAAGCAGTCCGTGTTCAGCGGAAGAGGTAACTTCTGCTTCTCCGCGGATGACTTTGCAGAAACTTTCGAACAGACTCGGATCGGCGCCGCCGTGTCCGCCTGCGGGAATCTGCACGTTATAGGTGACGATCTCACCGCCCCAGCGCGGGGTGATGGTGATGGTGCAGTTATGAAGACTGACTTCTGCAACTGCTTTGTCGCCGCCGATGGTGTAGATACGGTCGTTCTTGCTGCCGATGAAGGATTCGAACAGGGCAACTTTGATGTTTCCTTCGTATTCAACCATGGCAAGACCGTTGTCGTGGTTGTCTTTTTCAGAAAGATACATACAAAGGTTTTTCACATAGCCGTCCTGAGCGACAGCTTCGTCGCCCCAGAGCTTGAGAGAATCGCCCTCAAGGACATATTTATCCTTGCATTTATCCACATAGGGACAGTGGTTGCAATCCGGACCGGGAGTCTTGCCTTCTTCAAGTTCAAAGGGCAGATGATCCTTATCCAGCACGTTCACAGAGGCAAAGGAGCTGACGCGCAGCGGTTTGGGGAAGCCCAGCAGCCAGTTGAAAATATCAAAGTCATGGCTGGCTTTGTGAATCCACAGTCCGCCGGTCTTGTCAAAAGAACGGTTCCATCTGGACATGTAAGTTCTTCCGCCATCGTAAAACTCACGGTTTTCAGCGATGAAAACTTTGCCGAGAGTGCCGTCGTCAATGAAACTCTTGAGTCTCTTGAGAACTTCGCTGTGACGGAGATTGAAACCGATCATCAGAGCCTTGCCGGTGGTCTTGGAAAGCTCGATCAGTTCCTTGCCGTCTTTGGCATTGGTGGCAAGCGGCTTGTCAATAAGAACATTCCATCCGGCAAGCATGGCGCGTTTGGCGCAGGAGTAATGCTCGCAGTCGGGCGTGGTAATGATCACACCGTCAAGCGTTTCTTTGGCAGCCATTTCTTCAATGGAAGAATAGAAATTCGGTTTGACATTCAGAATTTCTGCAGCGGCACGGAGACGGACGGGGTTGACATCGCACAAGGCAACCAGTTCAATATCATCACGCTGGGTAATGATCTTGCCGAAGCAGCCGACACCGCGGGAACCGGTACCGATAATCGCGATTTTCAGTTTATCACTCATGATAAAATTCCTTTGGGAAAATTACTTGAGAGTGCAGATATCGCGGGTGAATGCGCTCAGTTCAGCTGCGGCAGGAGCGTCGCAGAAGGTGCGGCAGTCAGGATGCAGACGGATGACAGAAGCCGGATGCATCGGAGAAAGTTCTTCCTCAAAGGTGATTTTAATAGCGTGAGCTTTGCGGGTATCCGGAACAGTGTTGACAATGCAGCGGCTCTTCATAATCTGACGGACGCTCATGGAAACAGCCTGTTTGGGAACTGCATCAAAGTTCGGGAACCAGCCTTCGCCCAGCTGCTGATTGCGGCAGGCTTCATCCAGATCGACGATGAGGTAGGGTTCTTCGGTGTCAAAGTCAGCCGGGGGATCGTTGAAAGCGATGTGTCCGTTTTCGCCGATACCGATGAAGCAGACATCGATGGGTTTTTCAGCAATCTTTTTGCCGAGGTTGGCGATGAAGCCCTTGAGATCAGCGGCATCACCTTCGACCAGGTTGACTTCTTTCATCTTGACGGGGAGCTTTTCAACAAAGCGTTCCATCAGATATTTGCGGAAGCTGGCGGGATGACTGTAGGGCAGTCCGACGTATTCGTCCAGGTGGAACATGGTGACTTTGCTCCAATCGATGCCTTCTTCCTTGAGCAATGCAGAAAGCATTTCAAACTGGCTGGCACCGGTGGCGAGGATGATGCGGCATTCGCCCTG
>JAZQYS010000263.1:0-2135 GCA_045633645.1 Victivallaceae bacterium
TCTTCACGATGCGGATAAACTTAAAGTTGCCACACAGAAACGTATTGCTGTGGGCTGTCATGAAATGGACTATACCGCCCGGATGTCGGTTGAAGAAGAAACTTTTCCCTCCACAAAAGTCTTTGTTTTGAAATGTCTGGCGGTGGATGGGGCGGTCAAAGTCGATGAGGCAGTGGAAGAACGCTTCGGCTCTTTTGAGTGGCTCAACTATGACATCCCGGAAGTATCTGAAATTGTGGAAGAAGATGATGCTGAATAACCTCCGGAAATATCTGTCTTCTCCGCCAAGACCGACCAAACGGCAAATAGTTCCAGTTGGAAACGACTGGCTATCGCTTGCTGCACCATCAGGAGAACGGAACAGAACCATTTTTGACCCGACTGGTAAGCCATTACATTTGAAAAAATCGGATATTCTTGCTCATGGCGGAGAAGGTTTTGTTTACAAACTATCAATCAATGCGAACTATCTTGTCAAAGTCTGCAAAGATGAAACGCTTGAAAACGCCCGTAAACAGACGGCGTTCTGCAATCGGATCAATGCCATGCTGTCCCTTGAAGATTGCCGTAAAGCCGACTTTCTGGCATGGCCGCAGATGCCTGTTTTTGACAGTCAGAAAAAGGTAATCGGTTTTGTCATGCCGCGTGCAAACGGCAGAACTTTGCGGGCATTGTATGCACCCTGTCAGGTAAAGAGATTTTTTCCCGGATGGGACAGACTTCATGTGACAAAAGTTGCGCTCAATCTGGTTGAAGCCGTTCAGATGCTCGCCCGTCACCGGGTATTGGTCAACGATTTCAATCCCGGCAACTTTTTAGTTGATTCCCGTGGCAGAGTCACCCTGATTGACTGCGACAGTTTTCAGCTGCCCGGTACGGAAAAGGAACAGAATACCTTCCTCACCCGCACATTCACGCCGGAATACACCGCGCCGGAACTGCTGTTCAAGCCGGAACTGTTTAATCAGGAACGGACTCCTGAACAGGTGCGTTTCAGTCTGGCTCTGGTGGTTTATATGATTCTGATGTCGGGACTGCACCCCTACGCCCAGTGCGGCGGTACGGATCCTGCGGAAAATCTGAAAACAGGCAAGTGTCCGCTGGATAAATCCCTCGGCGTCCGTCTGCCCGTCGGATGGTACAAATCCGTCAGTTGGCTGCCGCCGTCTCTGCATAATTATTTTGTAAGAATGTTTGTAACCGGCTATAATGCCCCCGAACAGCGTCCCCTGATCGGTGAGCTGAAAATCGAACTTGAAAATTTTATTGAAATAATGCGTAAAAGCACCAACAAAAACCAAAGGGCAATCTGCCCGGAAAATGCAAGGAGAAAAAAGAAATGAGCGACTACACCGACAACAACAATCTTGACGTGACCAATCCCGCACCGCGCTGTCCCGTGATTCTGCTGCTGGATACTTCGGGCAGTATGTCCGGACAGCCCCTCAAAGAACTTCAGGGCGGACTGGAACAGTTTTTAAGAGAAACCGCTGACGATGAAACTGCCAGTATGAGCGTTGAACTTGAAATCATCTCTTTCGGCGGCAGTGTTGAAATTGAAGCAGACTTTGCCCCCGTCTGCGATATTGCCGATATGCCGCCCATGCTGAGCGCTGATGGTTCAACGCCGCTGGGAGAAGCTCTGCGTCTGGCAGACTCCGAACTCAAAGCCCGCCGCAGACTCTACAAGCAGAAAGGTATCGCCAGTTACAAACCGTGGATCGTTCTGATGACCGACGGCTGTCCCAACGATGATTATGAAAGTGCTGCCGCATCCATGAAACGCCTCGGAGATGAGGGCAAACTGCAATACATCGGTATCGGTATCGGCGAAGATGCTGATTTTGACACCTTGCGGAATATCCTGCCCGAGCGTCCGGGTCCCGTCAAACTCAAAGGACTGTGTTTCAAAGAGTTCTTCAAGTGGCTCACGGATTCTCTCAAAAGCGTTTCTGCAAGCAGTGTTGACGAACAGGATAATGTCCGTCTGGGCAACGTCACCAGCTGGGCTGATCTTGCCGGTATCCCCGCACAGGATAAAGAGGAAGAGGAGGCATAAATGCTCTTTGCGTATCACGCCGTTTCAATTCCGGGCAACGGACATATCCGTACAGAGCGTCCCTGCCAGGATGCTT
>JAZQYS010000264.1:0-1932 GCA_045633645.1 Victivallaceae bacterium
GGTCTCTCTTCGCCCCAAGCCACCCCGCACAGCGGCAGGCAAACCCTCGGGGTATAACATGACTTGCCGCGGCGTAGCCCGTCAGGGCGAAGACGGGCGCCCCCTATACCCTTCTCATAATTCTCATAATTCTCATAATTCTCATGCAAGCGTCACGCCGTGCGCGACACGCATACCCCCGTTGCCATCAAGTTGCCTTGCATACCCCAACGGTCTCTCTTCGCCCGAGCCACCCCGCACAGCGGCAGGCAAAACCTCGGGTTATCCCGTGACTTGCCGCGGCGTAGTCCGTCAGGGCGAAGACGGGCGCCCCCATTTTGTCCATTTGGTCCATCAGGTCCACCTGGTCCATAAGCAAGCGTCACGCCCCCGCGCTTTCGCACACCCCCGCAGCCATCAAAAACACTTCCCTGAAAAAAAGTTTGACTTTTCCGGGAAGTGTGTTATATTATCTATTTCACTTACAGTTATTAATAAATTAAGGAAGTCAAACCATGAGTGCCCTGTACAACGAAACCGTTGAACGCTTTCAAAATTACGTCGTGCCGACCTATGCTCCCAAGCAGTTGTTCGTCCGAGGTGAGGGCGCACGCCTGTGGGATGACGAAGGAAATGAATTTCTTGATTTTGCCTCCGGCATCTCCGTCTGCAACCTCGGTCATTGTAACAAACGCGTTACCGACGCCATTTGTGAGCAGGCGAAGAAACTGGTACATGTTTCCAACCTTTATATGAATGAACTGATGCCCCGTCTGGCAGAAAAGCTGATTAAAGAATCTTTTCCCGGAAAAGTTTTCTTCAGCAATTCCGGTGCAGAAGCCAACGAAGGCATGATTAAACTTGCGCGTAAGTTCGGTAATGAAACCGGACGGAATGTTATTATTTCAATGGATAACTCTTTCCACGGCCGTACGCTTGCGACGCTTGCCGCAACGGGACGTGCAAAATACCGCAAAGGCTTTGAACCGGATATGCCCGGATTTGTGCAGGTTCCTTTCAACGATATTGAAGCGGTGCGTAAGGCCTGGACTCCTCAGGTTTGTGCGGTGATGATTGAAATGGTGCAGGGCGAGGGCGGAATTCTTCCGGCCGATCCTGAGTATCTCAAAGAACTGCGTGCATTCTGCGATGAAAAGAATATTCTGCTGCTGTGTGATGAAGTGCAGTGCGGTATGGGACGAATCGGAACCCGCTTTGCTTTCCAGACTTTCGGTATTCAGCCGGATGTGTTGTCAATGGCAAAAGCGATTGCCAACGGTTATCCGATGGGCGGTTTCATCGTTGCTGAAAAATATGCCGATATACTCCAGGTCGGACATCACGCCTCCACATTCGGCGGAACGCCGCTTGCCTGTGCTGCTGCGCTGGCGGTGCAGGAGGCATTTGATAAGGACGGTGTCCTTGAGAACTGCCGTGAACAGGGTGAATACATTATGAAACGCCTTGCCGAAGAGACAAAAGATTTTCCGTGTGTGCAGTGTGTCCGCGGAAAAGGATTGATGATCGGCGTGGTGCTTGATCAGCCTGCGGGACCGGTGCTGTCACTTTGTCTTAAACGTAATCTTGTTGCTCTGACTGCGGGAGAAAACGTTCTGCGTCTGCTGCCACCGCTGACCATCACCCGCGAAGAAGCGGATATCGCCATTGAACGGATTGTTGCCGCAATTGCAGAATTCTGCGGCAAATAATTTTGAGGAGAATTTTTTGAAATGAAAAAAGATTTGCTGACATTGAATGATTTGACCAGAGACGATCTGGAAAAGATTTTTGAATTTTCCGCCAAACTCAAACAGGAGCGCGGAAAAGTTTCCTATACGCCGCTTGCGGGCAAGAGTATCGGCTTGATTTTTGCCAAGTCCTCCACCCGTACCCGCGTTTCTTTCGAGGTCGGCGTGAATGAACTCGGCGGAACGGCACTTTATCTTGATCAGG
>JAZQYS010000265.1:0-4202 GCA_045633645.1 Victivallaceae bacterium
TCATCAAAAGCGGTATGCTTCCTGAACCGGAAATTATTGATGTTGTTGCTGAAACAGTAAAAAAACACAATATCAATCTCGTTTGCGATCCTGATTTCTGCGCGCAGGCAGTCGGCAGTTTGTGTGTTGAACACTTCTGCGAAAAACTCTTGTCCGTTTCAGACTGGATTACGCCGGATACTTTTGAAGCGCAGAAAATCCTCAACAGCACCAAAGAGATCAAGACTGAAAAAGACCTCTTTGAAGCGGCAAAAGAGCTTTACAACCGTTTCGGAACTTCTGTTCTGCTCAAAGGCGGCAGTTTGAATCTGCCGGAATCTGTTGATGCAGTCTGCCGCGGCGGAAAATTGTACCGCCTGACTTCTCCGCTTGCAGAAATGCCACCCTGCGCAGGGCAGGGGGCGGGAAACACTCTTTCAGCGGCATTGACCGCAGGTTTGATTCTGGATTATCCGTGGAAACAGGCATTGTGTGAGGCAAAATCCTTTGTCCTCGGCAGTTTGACTCAAAATGTTGAACTTGCCAGCGGCGTATTTGCCATGTATCCGCCGACAGAAGATTGTTATGACTTGATCAAACTTGAAGAAAAACACCTGTGAGGTCTGTCTTGATTGGAATAAAACACATATCGGCTGTTCTGGTTCTCGGAATATGCCTTGCTTGTACTGCTGCTGCAAAAAAGCCGGCATTGAAATATCATAATATATCCCGGACTGCGGCAATGTATAAAATGAACTTTTCAAAAGCCGATAAAAAGCTTTATTTTTCCGGTTACGGCAGAACTTTGCAGCTGGAAACTTCAAGCCGCCGAATTTCCTGGAACGGTATGCTCCTGGTACTGGGCTATCCGGTTGTTGTGAACAAACAGGGTGTATTTGTTGCAGAAAGCGATTGGAACTCCACATTAAGTATTTTATTCAATCCCGGATGTGTTCCCGGACACAGAGTAAGAACAATCACTCTTGATGCCGGTCACGGCGGAAATGACAAAGGAGCTTCAGGCAGGTTTTCAAGAGAAAAGGACATTACTTTAAAACTCACCCGCCGGGTGGCTTCCATTTTGACTGCCTGCAATTACCGTGTTCATCTGACCAGAGACCGTGATGTGACGTTGACTTTAAAAGACAGAACTGCCCGCCAGAGAGCTGTCGGAAGCGATTTGTTTGTCTCCATTCATGTCAACGCTTCTCCCAATAAAAGCGCGACAGGAATTGAAACCTATTGCCTGACTCCGGAGGATGCACCGTCAACACTCGGAAAATTTCTGCTGCAAAAAAATCCGGCAAACCGTTTTAATGTGAACAATTTGGCTCTGGCTTGCCGTCTTCAGTATTTTATGGTCAAAAAAACGGGCGCCGTCAACCGTGGTGTCAGGCGCGCCCGTTTTGCTGTATTGCGCGATATCGCGTCTCCGGGAGTTTTACTTGAAATAGGTTTTATTTCAAATGCCGCAGAAGAAAGACTTCTGAATAATCCCGCTTATATGGAAAATCTCGCCCGGGGTATTGCCGCAGGAATCGTTTCTTATCACGATAATCTTGCTCCCCGCAGATAAATATCTTATTGAATATCCCGGAATGTTGCCGGGAGTGTCAACATCTGATAAAGCATTGTTTGAGCAATGCGGGCGTGTCCGGCTGTTCCCGGGTGCAGTCTGTCCGTTTCGGGATTGGCAAAGAATACGCCGTGAGATTCCGTCAACGGATAAAGTCCGCTTGTTCTGTAAAGATCAATAAGAGGACATGACCAGATATCCGCAGCCTGACGGATTTTTTCAACGTAACTTTCAACATAAAGTCCGATTGCGTTGGCAAAACTTTCTTCAGGCTGAACGTTGGTCGGAGAGAACGTCGCAAAAGCCCGGTGAATCGGCGTCATCAAAACAATCTGCTGATACGGGAACGTTGCTTTCAAATAAGACATTGCCGCATTGATTCTGCCGCAAAAAGTTTCTTCATCCAGATTCGGATAACGGCGCAGACGTTTGACCATGTTGCCGCCGTGGTTGGTTTCTTCCATTTTAAAAGAGTACCATTCTCCCGGCATGATTGCGCCCATGTAGTCGTTGGTTCCCATAAAAATAAAAATGGCATCAACGTCTGTACCATGTTCGGCAAAAAGCCTTTCAGCCTGAGGTTTGGTATCAATCCAGCGATTGCCGTTGATACCGTAGACAAGAGGCGTGATTCCCAGTTGTTCTTCAAGAAACTGCCAATAGTTTTTTTCTGTACCGACATGAATCTTGTCGGTGATGGAGTCGCCCAGAAAAGCAACTTTCTTACCCTGCCATTGTGAAGTAATCATTTTTTTCTCCATGAAAAAAAGCACCCCTTGAAGAGGTGCTTTGCAATCTGAAAACATTATTCTCAGTTGAATTTGAGAACGCTCGGATCATATCCCTCAGGGGCATTGAAACCGAGAAGTTCAATGCAGGTGGCGGCAAGAGAACTGATGCCGAGACCTTCATTGAGTTCTTTGGCGTATTCGCCCTTGAAGTCCGGATCGAAGATGATACAGGGAACCGGGTTGAGGGAGTGACTGGTTTTGCGGCGGGGAACGCCGTTTTCGTCAACTTTGACTTTGCCGTCTTTGCCGTGTTCAAGCATATCATCGGCGTTGCCGTGGTCAGCAGAAATCACCAGAACACCGCCGGCTTTTTCAACGGCGTTTTTGATTCTGCCCAGACAGAGATCCAAAGCTTCCATAGAAACGAGAACGGCATCCATGCTTCCGGTGTGACCAACCATATCGCCGTTGGGGAAGTTCAGACGGATCATGCCGTATTTGCCGGATTCAATGGCTTCAACAACGGCATCGGTGATTTCAGCACACTTCATCCAGGGACGCTGTTCAAAAGGAACGATATCCGAGGGGATTTCAATGTACTCATCCATAACTTCATCAAACTTGCCGGAACGGTTGCCGTTGAAGAAGTAGGTGACGTGTCCGTATTTCTGAGTTTCGCTGATGGCAAGCTGTTTGACCTGACTGGCACAGAGATATTCATCCATCGTGCGGTCGATTTCAGGCGGATTGACGAGGAAGTTGGCAGGCGCATGAAGATCGCCGTCGTATTCCATCATTCCGGCATAAATGACAGCAGGAACAGTTCCGCGGTCAAACTTGTCAAAATCGGCACCGTCTTCAAAAGCCTTGGTGATTTCAAGACTGCGGTCGCCGCGGAAGTTGAAGAAAATCACAGAGTCGCCGTCTTTGATGGCTCCGACAGGGGTTGCGCCGTCATCAGAGATGACAAAGGGCGGCAGATCCTGGTCAATGGCGCCGGTACGTTCACGCAGTTTTTCAACCGCGGTGTGCGCGTCGGTGAAGTATTCGCCTTTGCCCTGGACATGAGTTTCCCAACCCTTGCGGACCATATCCCAGTTGGCACCGTAACGGTCCATGGTGATGACCATGCGGCCGCCGCCGGAAGCAATGCGGAAATCGGCATCAAGAGTTTTGAGAAATTCTTCAAACGGATCAATGTAAAGAAGTGCGGAGGTTTCCGGCACATCACGTCCGTCAAGGAGAATATGGATACGGGCATGTTCAACTCCGGCAGCTTTGGCGCGGGAGAGCATGGCCTTGAGGTGATCAATGTGACTGTGAACGTTGCCGTCAGAAAAGAGACCGATAAAGTGAAGAACGCTCTTTTTCTCAATGACATTGGAAATAAGTTTCTTCCAGGTATCGCCTTCAAAGAGCTTTCCGGTATTGACGGCCTCTTCAACGAGCTTTGCGCCCTGAGAGAAAACACGTCCGCAGCCGATGGCGTTGTGTCCGACTTCGCTGTTGCCCATGTCGGCATCAGAGGGCATACCGACAGCGGTTCCGTGCGCTTTGAGACGGGTGCAGGGGCAGTTTGCCATCAGTCCGTCAAGAACGGGGGTATGGGCAAGTTTCACGGCGTCGCCGTCTTCGTATTTACCGAAGCCGACACCGTCGCAGATGGCGAGGACGACCGGACCTTTACGTCCGGAAAATTTTGCATTTTTGGTCAATGCATTCAACATGATAAATTTTCCTGTTCAAAAAAGTTTATATCAGTCGCGGTGACCGGTAACACCGGTGGCAAGAACGCCGCGTTTGCTGGATTCGCAGAACTCGATGAATTCCAGAACTTCGGGGATCTGGGGCAGATCGGTACGGATCTTTTTCAGAGCGTTGGTCGGAGTCAGACCGCTGCGGTAATAAAGCCTGTG
>JAZQYS010000266.1:0-9432 GCA_045633645.1 Victivallaceae bacterium
AGAGGTATTCCTCATAACCGTTGACATCCCGTCCCGGATCGATCAATAGAGCCGCATCGCATGAGCAGAGCAAATATGAATAAGCGGACAGCACACCCAGGTGAAACTGCACGACACGTCCGCCGTCAAATTGCAGATCATGCGATATTTTCTGTTGTTTTTCTTCAGACAGTTTAACCACTCCCCCCGCCACCAGTGAACAGCAAGTCAAACTCTGCATTTTTTTACTTTTCTCCTCTTTTGTATTTTCTTTTTCTCCTTCTGTGCAAAAAACGCACCTTATGCAATAAAAACTTTTTCAAAAAAAAATCAACCGCTTTTTTTTCTTCTGAAAGAAAAGCGGCTGATTTTGATTAAGAGGCCGGTCCGCAAAGGAACTTGGAAAATATCAGTCCAGTTTGAGGACGATGTGAGAGTAATTTGCTTTTGAAGAAATCTCAAGACCCTTTGCCGGAACGGTTTTGCCGGAGAAGGTAAGTTCCGGTGTCTTTTCCAGAACGGTGACTTTTTTCCCGGTCATATACGGGGGAAGTTTGATTTTTTTGTTTTTCAGAGGCTTGTGCGCTTCAAAATAGACAACATCGCTCTTGCCCTGTTTGTGATAATAGAACGCCGTTGCGTCGGGATCGTTTTTCGGACAGAAATACTGCTTGTATGAAACCGAGGTACGGACTGTTCCGGGCGCGTTGTTGTATAAGTTGTAGGCATAAGGATACATTTTCCGTGTGTACCAGTGATGGTAGACAGAGTTTCTGCCTGCACCTTTTTTATCAGCGGAAGTAAAACCTTCAAAGAGGGAGTATCCGAGGGCGATACCGTATTCGGGAGAGTCCTTTCCGGTAACACGGATAAAGCGGTCGGGAAGTCTCGCAGGATCAATGGAGTCTTTGGATGTGATACTGCCGTTGATGTCCAAACCTTTGGAAATATTGACACCGCGGACAAAATCCAGCGTGTAGGCTGCAGCTTTGTTTTTGTGTCCTTTGAAATGCTGCACTTTGGTTTTGGGAATGTAGAACATCTGGTAATTGCCTTTTGAGATGGCTCCCGTCCAGCCGAACATGATATCCATCTGGCTGACTCCGCGGAGACTTACGGGGAAAATACAGGTTCTGGTGTTGACCATTGCGCCGTTATCCTGATAACGCAGCCGGTTTTTGACAGTCATGATGCGGGGGAGGGCAGCATAATCTTCAAAGCCCTTTTCTTTATCGGGATAGAACATTTTTGTTCTGGTGGTGAAAAAGCGGGTGTTTCTTTCTCCGGGGTGATCTTTGATATATTTGACAGCCGCCTCAGGCGCAATGACGCCGTGTTCAAAGATGTGGTCAACAAATTCACATTTGACAATTTGTTTGTCCGCCAGGGGCGTTTTGCCGTCAATGAGGAACACGCTTTTTGTAACAACATTAAGCGGGCGCAGCTGGGCAAGAACGGAACGGGTGAATTTGATTTCTTTTCCGCTAAAGAAGAGTTTTTCTTTGCTGTGACGGAAGAAAACCGCACGGCCGACAGGGGCGGGTTTGGCGGGTTCCGGGTGCATGACAAACTGATTTTGTGTTGCTGAAACCAGAACATAACTGTTCTTCTTTTCATCGGTGATGATTTTTCCGGAGTCTTCGGGTTTGAATCCGTGACCGGGAGCAGTCACCAGTCTTGCGGCGGCGGAGCCGTGATTTCCGCTGAGAAAACCGTAGTGTGTAAAATTGGTGGCAGGATATTCATCGCTGTTGCTGTGGAGCAGCAATCCCTTGTGTGCCTGACGGATATCGCTGTTGCGCGGGACAAGCCAGGCTTTTTCATTGGCATCGAGCCAGACTTGAACGATGATGTCGTGCGTGTCAGAAAAACGGCTCTGAACAAAAAGATCCTTGCCGTTGCGGTAAGCTGTGACGGCGGCGGAAGAAATGACTGCGGTACAAAGTAATGCAAAAACAAAAAATTTTTTCATGGTGTTTACCTGTTGAGCAAATAAAAAACCACCGGAAAACCGGTGGTTTTTCTTAAAGAGTTATTCGATTTCAAGTTTTCCGTACTGGTCAAGCAGATGGAAGTCTGCAATCTGAATCGGCGGAACGGTTGAAAGTTCCTTGAGAGGAAGTCTGCGGGAATAGTTCTGCCGGGCAATCAAAAAGGTCCAGGAATTGCCGGAAGCAAACTTTGCACCGTACTTTTCAAAGGAGGCAATCGGGAACTTGAATTCAATTTTCCAGCCCCTATCAGTTACCTGCCAATCGTTCATTTTTCCGTCAACACTTGCTTTGACTTCAAAGTCGGGAACGTGTTTTGCGCTGCCGGGAACAAAAAGATAGGAACGGGAGGGGTAGAAAAATGTGGTTCTCAATTCGTTGGGCGTGCCGTACATTTCCCAGTAATAAGTATCATCAGCGGGCTTGAGAAAAACTTCAATGGTGTCTCCCATGGTGTAGTGGTGCTGCTGATCTTCAGTACCCTGGGCAACGACGTCGGAGTCTTCCATATCAACGGCGATATACCAGTATTTATCGCTGTGGAGCATTTTGACGGAACCGATTTCGTTGAGCGTGTCTCCGAGTTTGGCATCGCGTTCTCCGAGGCGGGAAAAAGCCCATTCTTCTGCTGTTTCCCATTCCTTTGCAGAAATGTTGCCGTCAATATCAAAATCATTGCATTTTTTGACCAGATAAGCCATATTTTCCTCCGGAAAAGAGTTTGTTCTTCAAATATACACCTCTGCTTAAATATACCCTGCCTCACTGTTTTTTCAAGCACAGGAGCAGTAAACTCAAAGATTTTCCCCCGAATAAAATTTGCAAAAACAACTTTTACAGGTTATATTTGTCTGAAGAATGCCTGAAAAATCTGACAGAAGGGAAAATGATGACGACGCCGGAACAGGAAAATAAAGAGACTTTGCCGGTCGATCCGGAAAACGATCCGCAGTTGAGACTCAAACTGCTTGAAATAGAACAGAATGCCTCCGCTGATTATCCTGATGCCAGAAAAGGTATGCGTGCGGCACCCTGCGGCTGTTTTTTCTTCGGCGCACTGGGACTGCCGCTTCTGAAACTGGGCTGTACCTGGAAAACCTTTTTGCTGATAATTCTGTTTGCGGTCATCGGAGCAGTCCTTACGGGCATTGCCGCTGCATACCGTCCGGGGAGAAGATGAAGTTATCCTTTGATTCAGGAACGCTTATTGCGGAAGATTTTGATTTTGCTTCTCTGCCGGAGGAATTGCGTCTTCTTTTCAAACACGATCCGCGGACGGGCAGTTTCCGCGCCCGTGCCTGCGATTACCGTGAAATTGTCTTGACACTTCTTTCAAACGGTATCAACTTTACCGATTGCGCCCGTAAATTTTCTCCGCTGGAAGAACTTGAACTCAAAGAAAAAATTGCCCTGCGTCCGCACCAGGAACAGGCATTGACTGCCTGGAAAAAGAACGAATGCCGCGGCGTTGCCGCCCTGCCGACAGGCAGCGGTAAAACCATCCTTGCCGTCCATGCAATTGCGGAGGTGCGGCGCAGTGCGTTTGTCATGGTTCCGACGATTGATCTTATGATTCAGTGGGTGCGGGTATTGGAGCGTTTTTTCGGCAGTCCGATCGGTATGCTCGGCGGCGGCAGCCGTGATATCCGCGATATTACGGTCAGCACCTATGATTCCGCGGTTCTCAATATGGAGTTTCTGGGGGATAAGTTCGGATTCCTGATTGCGGATGAGTGTCATCATCTGCCGGGACCTGAAACCCGTCTGGCGGCGGCGATGAGTATAGCCCCTTTCAGACTGGGATTATCTGCAACGCCGGAGCTTCCGCCGGAACGTGCCGCTGTCCTTTGGGATATGATGGGACCAATCGTCTGTCAGGTCAAAATAGATGATCTCAAAGGGGGCGTGCTTTCTCCTTATGAAATCCGTCAGATCAAAACGCAGCTTGATCCGGATGAAGCCGAAAGTTACCGTATCAACCGCGAAATTTATACATCGTTTCTCCGCCGTCACTGTATCAGTTTCCGTTCCGGGAGCGACTGGAACAAATTCATCGGACTTGCCGCAAGAATGCCCGACGGCAGAAGAGTTTTTGAAGCCTATCTTGAACAGAAACGCATTTCCCGTTCCGGACGGGCAAAAATCCGCACATTGCGTGAGATACTTTTGCAGAATCCTCAGGAGAGAATTATCATTTTCACCGCGGACAACAATACGGCATACGCCATCGGACGCACTTTTGCTCTTCCGGTTTTGACCCATCACACGAAATCCGCTGAACGCAAAGCTTTTCTGGAAAATTTCCGTTCAGGGAAATACAATATTCTGGTCACAAGTCAAGTTCTCAATGAGGGTGTGGACGTGCCTGAAGCCTCAATCGGAATCGTTGTTTCAGGAACGGCAAGTTCACGGGAACACATCCAGCGGCTCGGACGTATCCTGCGCCCCTCTCCCGGCAAGGCGCAGGCTCTGCTTTACGAACTTGTCAGCGCAGGAACATCAGAAGAATCTGTTTCCTCCCGGCGCCGGAACGAAATGTGATATTCTGCAAAATACGCTTCTTTGGAGGAGTTGCGGCGTAATTTTACAGAAAGATATTTTAAAGTTCTGTTTTTTTCAGCGGGAAGACCTCAACTTTGATGTCTTTGAAGAGAACAGGACGTGAGGTAATAATCAGCAGTCCCGCCCGTTCCGCTTTGGGCAGAACGTCGATCGTTCCCCCTGATGTTACAAAATCATTGCGGGCAGAAACGGTTTTGACGTATTCAAAAGTGTTCCGCACCAGGTGCATACGCACGGGTGTCTCTGAGGGGATGTCAAACTTGAGAGGACTTGCCAGAGTAACTTTGTAGTCTCCGCCCATCAATTTCACGGATTTCACCGGACCGATCAAACGGCGGTTGGGCAGATCGGATTTGTCCTTTGCCGCGCCGAGAGCGACCATACCTTTTGCGCTCCACTTGGAGCCGTCAAAAACCATCAAAGTCGTATCGCCTTTTTTGGCTCCGTGAGAAAGGGAGGTTTCACTGTCGGGAACGGCATTGATGTTGACGCCGTGAATCTGTCCTTTTTTGTCATATTGAATCATGCCGAAAATCACGGAGACAGGTTTGCCGTCGGCACTCTTGAACTTGCCGCTGATGTAGTAACATTTTGCGGGATCAAGTTTGAACAATCCGGTGGAAACAAGCGCGCCTTTCTGCGTTTTTAAATTGTCTTTAACTTTCCACACAGGATTTATAACAGCTTCGGGGGTTCCTGCCGGACGGGTGTTTCTTCTGTCAACAAGAGTCCGGATTTTTTCGCTGAATTTTTGAGTTTTCTCACGAATCAGCAACGGCTGGGAGACAAACTGCTGATCGGCATTGCTGCCGTTTTTGTAATCAACTTTGACGGTGACAAAGATGTGCTGTCCGGCATATTTTCCGACGGGAATCTGCCAGGTTCTCATGCGGTTGTCAAAGATGTAATTGTTTTCGTTTTTGCTGCCCTTGCCGTTCCATTTTGCGCAATCAAAGGATTTAACAACATCTCCGTTGATCAAGAGGTCAACACGGCAGCCGTCACCGTAACGCTTCTGAAGATTGATCATTGACAGTTCAATGGAGCTGTCTTTGCCCGGTACTTTGACCAGCATATTGAGCAGTTTGCTTCCGGAGGCACCGATATTAAACAGACGCTTTTTGAAGAAGAGACGCGGCGCCGGCAGAGCGGTTACTTTTCCCTCTTTCATACCGGAACGGCGGTTGACGAAAATCACCTGCTGCGGCAGAACAGTTTTTCCGGTAAAAAACACGATTTTTGCCGGCATTTTTGTTTTGAGTTTCACCGTGGAGGAAACACTTTTTTCAACGCCGTTTATCAGCATTTTCCGGAACTTGGGCGCAACATTCAAATCAAGGTTGAAGACAGTTTTCTTATCAGAAGAATTCAATTCAAGATAAACATATTCAGGCATTTCGTAGTAACTTGCAATGCTGACATTTGCGGGAAGTTTGCCGGTACTGACAAGCGTGGGCGCATTTCCGCTGCGCGGCAGAAGAGCATAATGCCGTTTGGGATCAAGTCCGTAAATGCCGTTTTTATCCCAGGCGGGATAGCCGGGAATGAACAGCTCTTTATCAAGCAGTTGAGAAGCATTGGAGAGACGCGCATAAACGGCTTTGCCGTCAGGGGAAATCATTTTCTGCAGTTTTCCGTCATCGTAATACTTGTAGATTTTGCCCGCTTTGTCCTTGTACATGGACTTGATGAAACGGGGATACTTTTTTTGCGGATAGTACGGACGCAGTTCACGGTCAGCAAAAAGTCTTGCCCTGAGAGCCATCTGTCCCCAGAAACCTGTTCTGTTGTCAACGTCGCTTGAAGTGGCAATCATGCCGAATCCCGACAATGCATCTGAAACAGAAAGTACAACACTTACCAAGTCATCAGAATACAGGCGGATGGAGGGAACCCAGGTTCTGTATCCGAAAATAAATGCCGTCAGCGGCACATGGTGGTGCATACGGTAACGGCGGAAGGCGGGACCGCCCCAGCCGTGGGCGTTGTTGAGCGGCCAGCGGATACCCATGGCAATCGCTTCAGGACCGAACTCCGCCGCCATCGGCACGCCGACATTTTTCTGAAGATCACGGGTGAACTGCCAGTTGCCCTGTGCGCCTGAAAGTCCGCCGATGTAACCGTTCCCGGTATCGGCGGTACAGCCTAAGGTATCCTGATAGTTGGCGTCGGTTCCGCAGGTATCGTTCATGTGTTTGATGACTTTGCAGAAGTAATCGCGCCAGCCTTTGCTCAGGGGGTCACCGTAGAGGAACGCACCTTTTTTGAGATGTCCGAACTGGTCTTTCCCTTTGGCGGCGCGGATGGTTCCGGCGAGGTTTTCATCAAAGGCGTTTTTATTGCCGCGATAGTTGGTGATACTGTTTTTTCTGGTCAGAAAGAAGCTTCCTACATCATCTTTGTTCCAGGCATCGCACTTGTAAACGGCGCAGAGGGAACAGACGTAACACATGACTTTAAAGCCGGATTTATGAAGATTTCTGACCACATCAGGATAATGTCCGCGCGGCGTGTAATCTGGGATTCCCTGCGTGAAGCCGAGTTTGCGCGCCTGCCAGATCTGAACGAGGACATTTTCAGGCTTGAAGGCTTTCAAAAGTCCCTTGTATCCCGGTGCGCTGTTACCGCCGTCGGCGATGACGAAAATCTTATCTGCCCAGCTTTTGGCATCGCGGACGGCAATTTCTTCAGCAAAAGCCTTGTGATACCAGTTGCGGTACGGACGGGCGGCGGCGATCCAGTCAGAATCGGCAAAAACATCAAATTTGACCGCAGGGGGATCGATTTTTGTCAGATTTTCATAAGGCATGATATTCTGACTTTCAAGGGCAAAGGCACATCCTTTGGGCGTTCTTTCAATAAAGCCGTAGTAGGGACGGAAAGTTTTATCCTCGATCCACATGCCGAAAGCATTGTCTTTGCGGGTGTAAATCAAAAGCGGTGCTTCAAAGAAAAGCGTGGTATTCTGCAAGCCGATCAATTCTTCCTGACCGGACATTGCGGCATATTCCAATCCGCCGAAAGAGGGGACGGTGATTTTGCCGTCTGCGGCAAGATTGTTGACGGGAACAGCGATACCGAAAATGCCCTTGCGTCCCTTGCCCCAACGTTTGACAGACAGGGCGCCGTTGGCATCTTCGCTGAAAGAGAAAGTAATGCTGTCCTCTTTTGAAAACTTATTGTCAAAATAAAGTCCCTGCCAGGTGACAACTGCGCTGTCGGAATTCTTTTTAACGATGATTTTACTCTGTTTTCCGGGAAGTCCGTAGACAGTTGTCTTTTTACGTTTTCTGTGCTGTTTGATCGTGGGTTCGCCCCAGGGAAAATGCAGAGCGGACATTTCTTTGCCGTTGCCCGTCATATTGCCCAGTCCGGCAACATTCATTTTTACGCCGCCGGGCGCAGTAAGCAGAACGCCGTTCTGACGGTTGCGGATACTTGTAATTGTGCCGCAGGAGACGGTCAATTCAACCCGTTTGCCTGAAACGACAAAGGACTTTCCTTTCTGCTGAAAACTGAATGCCTGCAGCGAAAACGCGGCAAATACCGCTGCCAACAATGAAAATAATGTTTTTTTATTCATCTTTAATTTTTCCAAAATTTATTTTTGACTGCATCCGTTGCAGTTGAAGCCCAAATTGCGTTGCCGTAAGCGGCTGAACCGCCGCCGAAAACGATACCGGCACTTTCCTTGTTCCCGGCATGACCGTCTTCAAAAAGCATATTGTATCTTGTGCCGTGCCGCAGTTTTGCATTGCCGCCGAGATTGTATTGGATCCATGCTTCCTGGCCGTCCATGAATTGCATTGTCTGAGAGGGATTACGCAGTTTTGTCCGAGAAAGCGGTTTACCGGGCAGAATATTGTGTGTATTCATATTTATTGCAAAATCATAAGTTCCATTAAGCTGAGCGTTGACGTGTTTTACGGTTTCCTCAGCAGATCTTTTGCGGTTTTCAGAGGGACACTCCATAGAACGGATCTGCATTCTGATATAGGATTCATTGGTATCTCTCCAAACGGGATAACCGGCAAAATATTCGCCTTTGACTAATACCCACCCCCAGGGTTTATTTTCAGTTGTCACGCCTGTCCAGGCAACTACACGCGGAAGAAAATAGTCACGGTTGTCCGCACTGTATTGCTCCGTTGCTTTACCCACATGCACCATGTTGTTCTTGCAGGAAATCTCTTTTCCCGCCTCACGCGCTTTCTGCAGTGCCGGCATCAGCATCGCTGCCAATATCGCGATGATGGCAATAACGACCAGCAGTTCAATCAGGGTGAAACCGGAAATACTTCTTCTGACGGATGTTCTGCTGCGGAAAATTTCTGAAAACATTGTACTCATTCTTCTCTCCCTTTCTATTCCTGTTTTAAAAAGTTACCAGTTGTATTTTCGTTCACATCAACGATTTTTTTATTGTCAAGATCGAACACGCCTTTTGCGGTAAAGCCGCAGATGTTCCACTTGCGGATGAGTGTACCGCCGGGGACTTTCCTTTCTGACCAGCCCTGATAATAGAGATCAGCAAGTTCTCCCGTCGTCAAAAAGTAAACATTGCGGGTTGTGAGCAGAGAAAGATACTTGTCAAGAGCTTCCAGCCTCGGCTGAATTGAACTGGCAGGATACGCTGAAAAATTCACACGGTGCATCTGGACAATTGCCGGGTCACGGTATTTGTCAAAGTTGTTTAAAGTTGTTTCAAATGCCTCTTCTGCCGGAACACCCTTGACGTATTCCATGCCTGCCAGATCAAACCAGACGTTGCGGGCAAGATAGATGATATCCTTTTCAATATCGTAATCACCGCACCGTGCGCCGGGGTCCTGAAAGTTCCAGGACTTGGTCTTGTAATGGACTACACTGCCGTCGTTGGTGCGGAAATTGACCAGACACG
>JAZQYS010000267.1:0-2063 GCA_045633645.1 Victivallaceae bacterium
TGAAAAAGCAGCGTGATGCTCTGGTCTATTACCGCACTTGCTGGCACTTGACCAAACTTTACCGTGACTGGGGCAAACAGGAATTGTATAAAAAATATCTGAATATTCTGCCTGCGGCACTTCGGAAAGGTTTATAAATACCATTTATTTTCCGGCGTTTTTATAACTTTATTACTCCGCAGAAATATAAAATTATTCCGGCGATAAGCAATAGAAGACCGTAAAGCGCAACGACTGCAATGAGCCACTGTATCGCTTTTTTTCTGCTGTGTTTTCGGCATATGACAACAAATTGCATTATAAAAGCCGCAGCGGACCAAAGCATGATCCACCATATTGAGCATTGCAGCAAAAGAAAAAACAAAGATTCTGCATACTGCCATGCAAGAGCAATTACAGCAAACGGTACAATAGCGGTTGTGATCCACAGAATTTTATGCCATAATTTCATTGTTTTGTCCCATTTTGCCATGAGCGTTTCACTTTGACAATTGCATATAACCCGCCGATCAGGAGCAGCTGTATTATTGCTCCTGCGGTAATATGTTGAACTGTGTGCCGCGGAAATGATATTATCAAGCCCAGAAAACATGCCAGGACAATCTCGTGCATGATAAGAGATTCCAGAACCATTTCTTTACTGTATTTCAACAAATGCAGCGTTCCCAATGCACACAGCAACGAAAAAGCAAGCAATATTACCCCCATTATAATACAGTCTTTAATGGAGTCGTGTTCGCCGCCTCCTGCCAGACAAGACAATCCGAAAGCAAAAGCCGCAAGGTCAAAAAATATCAGCAGAAAGCAAGCAATCATTTTGATTATTATGGAAAAAATCGTCATTTTTCAGCCAACCTTTCAGTTTGATTCCACCATCTTGCAGGTAATAGTGCTAATCATTATCTTTATGATTTTACATCGTGTTTTTTCTTTATCAGAATATTGCAAATGAGGAAAATCATCCATAAAATCCATAGACTGTACAATATTAGCATCACCAGAAAGGAGTATTGCCGGAATTGCCACGGCAGAAAAAGCGAAAACACCGTAACTGCACTGAAAATAATTATCATTGCATTGTTGAACTTACGGTATTGTTTTTGAATGAAACTAAGCACCGTGGCAGTTACTGCCGGAAAGAAAAGCAGGATATTAAAAACGATGTTGGCAATATAAATATATGCAACTTCCCCCTCTTGTACAACAAAACCGGTCAATGGGAAACCATAGGTGTAATGACAGCCGGAGTGCAAACTTAATATTACAGTCCTTTTGGTAAACAGAACACACAAGATAACTGCAATGCCAAGAAGCAAGAACAAAAGTTTGTTTTTCATATTCCTTCCTCCATACTCCAATCACCGTCTCATTGGTAATATACCATCTCCCGCAGGCGTTTGCAAGTCTTATCTTTTTGATGTAATGGAACTTCCGTCAACGACCAAGGTGAAGTTTGTTATTTTGACAGAATAATCCAATTTTTTGCCGGTAGATGGTGAAACGTATTCTTTGGGAAGATAATTGGGAACAAGTTCGGAGAGTTTGTCCGGATATTTGCCGTGTTCGATTTTGTAAACTTTCAAGGCAAGGGCGATTTGCCCCATAATCATCACCAAACGCTGGCGTTTTGCGGCTTTGGCATACATCCTATCTCCGGAAATGATTTCTGCTTGTTCCAATTTTTCCAACGCCGGGATTCTCTTCACGGCATCGAAAAATCCCCGATACCGGGCGGTATTCAGGTACGGTGCATAGAAAAATGCGGCAATTTTCCCTTTTATTTCCGGAGGGTAAAACAAATAGAAACCCGCTTCGCAGGGAAGATGAACTTTCCAACTTTTGCTCCAATCAAGGAGTTTCCGGTAAGTCGGCAAGTGTGATTTATCTTCCGGACCGTATTGGATAAGAGCATTTATCCATATATTGCGGGTCGCTGTCCGTACCAGTTCACAAATCAGGAATGGTGTATCGGCAGGAATCAAACTTTCAAGTTCAGGATATTTCAAGAGTTCCGGCAGGACTTTTTCTTTTTGATTTGTCCGGTAATAAAGTTCGGCAATATC
>JAZQYS010000268.1:0-3657 GCA_045633645.1 Victivallaceae bacterium
GCTTTGAAGCCCGCCGTAAATCCATCGGAACCAAGCGTAATGACATTACTGATCTCTGCCGTGAGCTGATCGTTACGGCATACGGTGAGTTTCAGGATGGCAAGATCTACGGCGACAAAGCCGGTGTTTACTGCCAGAGCAAGATTTTTGATAAGATCGAGTTCGGGTACAGCAAGATCGTGGTGGAGCGTCCCCAGCGAAACGAACAGGGCGAAGTCATCCTTAAAAAGGGTAAGCCCGTGGCTGACACCGCCTTGCGTGATACTGAAAACGTGCCGCAGAAAGAGGATATTGAAGAATACTTCAAGCGTGAGGTACTGCCTTACGCCCCTGATGCCTGGATCGACCACAGCAAGAGCAAGGTCGGCTGTGAAATCCCCATGACCCGCTATTTCTACGAATACCAGAAGCCGGAGAGTGCCGCCAGCATTGCTGACCGCATCACAACGCTGGAATCCGAGATCACCGCCAGTCTGAACAACCTCTTTCACAAGGAGATGTGATTGATGCGGACGATGAAAGACAGCGGCGTGGAGTGGATAGGGGAGATCCCGGCTGAGTGGAAAACAGAGAGGCTTCAATGGCATCTTGAAGAAATAAATATCCCAAACTCGCCTGTGCAGTCTGAAAATATTCTTTCACTGACGATTGAAGCGGGGGTTATCCCATATGAAGAAAAGGGAAATCAGGGAAATAAAGCCAAAGAGAACTGTGAAGAATATAAATTGGCGTATCCTGATACGCTTGTCGTAAACAGCATGAATGTCATCATCGGGGCTGTCGGAATTTCAAGGTACTTTGGGTGCGTCAGTCCTGTTTATTACGTGTTTAAGGCGGCAAAAGGCTCTAATTTGCGTTACATTTACTACCTTTTCACCAACGTGGGATTTCAAAAAGAGATGCGGAAGTACGCAAAAGGCATTATGGAAATTCGACTGCGTATTGCGGCTGCCGATATGCTGAAACTTTCAATTCCTTTGCCGTCAGCTGCCGAGCAGCAGCGTATCGCAGCCTATTTGGATGAGCAATGCGGTGAAATCGACAAGGTGCTGACGAAGACCAGAGAATCCATTGAAGAATACAAAAAGCTGAAGCAGTCCGTCATCACCGAAGCCGTGACCAAAGGCATCCGCCCCGACCGCCCCATGAAACCCAGCGGCATCGAGTGGATCGGTGACATCCCCGCCGAGTGGGGAATGCGTAGATTGCGCCACTTGGGCTGTTGTCAAAATGGCATCAGCAAGGGGGCAGAGTTCTTTGATTCTGGGTATCCTTTTGTTTCATACTCAGATGTTTATAAAAATATGGAGTTGCCCCATAAAGTAAATGGGCTTGTCGAGTCAACTGATGAAGAACGAGAACGTTATTCCGTGCTTCGCGGAGATATTTTCTTTACCAGAACTTCCGAAACTATCGAAGAAATAGGCTTCACAGCAGTATGCTTGAAAACAATTCCCAATGCGACGTTTGCGGGTTTTTTAATCAGAGTGAGACCGACAACTCCACTTATAACTCCTGAATTTTCAAAATACTACTTCCGCAATGACAGCCACAGATGTTTTTTTGTCAAAGAAATGAATTTGGTCACTCGTGCATCACTGGGGCAGGAGTTGTTGAAAAGCCTGCCAGTTCTACTGCCCCCGCTTGATGAGCAACAGGAAATTGCGACGTACCTTGATCGGCAGTGCGCCGAGATCGACCGCCTGATCGCCAAGAAAGAGCAGATCATCACCGAGCTGGAAGGTTACAAAAAGTCCCTGATCTATGAGTGCGTCACCGGCAAGCGTGAGGTGGCAGAGAAGCGTGATTTAGTTGATATATTTGGAAAGGCTGCCAAACTAACTGCCAAAGTTGCCCCGTTGGCAGACTTACGGGCTCAACAAATCAGTGCGGAAGCGGCAGCTCTTTCTGCGGCAAAAGTCAATCTTGATGCGATAAAAAACAGCATGTTTGGCGCTGCAGATGAAGCACGGATACAAAGAATATTAGGAGATATCTCGCGGTTGACGCCTGTTTCTCCGTTGCCGTCCATTCAAGAATTGATTCCTAAATTTGAATTGCCTCCGATTCCTCCAGTACCTGACAGCATACTGCAATCCACCCGCTGGGTATCCCAAATGATTGAAGAACAGCGAAAAATGTTTGAATTGCCGCCGTTCTCCAAAGTGCCTGACGACATACTGCAGTCCACCGGCTGGGTATCCCAAATGATTGAAGAACAGCGAAAAATGCTGCAGCCATTTCAAGCTGATTTCAAGAATATCGCCCAGATGTTGCAATCAACAGCAGCTTGGATAGGCTCCTTGACGTCTTTCGCTACCGTTCACAGCAGAATAACGAAAGATTGGGATGCAATATGGAAAACTATCCATATCCCTGTAAAGCCAGAAATACAGCAAAAAAAGCGGGCTGCTCACAAAAGATGGGCAGAATTTGGCTGGTCTTGTCATCCCAATATAGAATTTTCTGAAATTCCACCCGAATCAGCCGAAGTTGCTGATAAATTTATGATGCAAGAATTGGAGAATTACGGTATAAGCAAGTTCATCGAAGAACTTTCACAACTGGTTACTCCCAATCGTCAGAAACGATTTGATGACGCTTTGTTCAATTTTCAACATGACAGATTCGTACCATGTGTAATGGTCATGTATGCTCTGATCGAAGGAGAATTTATAATCAGGCAACCCAAAGAAGAGCGTTCCAACGGAAAACCCAAGAACAGGCATCTTGCCAAGGGCGCTGCCGAGGTTTTCGTAAAAGAGTTGGATGAATCGGAGACTGCGGAAAAAATATTGGACCGTATACCACGATTTTTCTATCGCTGCGAAAATATGTTTTATGCAGTGATTACATTTTTTGAGTCAGCCAATGACTTCAGAGATGAGGATGAAACGGTTGGTTTGAATAGGAATTTCGTTGACCACGGAATGTCGCAGCGGCAAGCTGAGAAAAAACATTGCTTACAACTTTTCCTGTTGTATTACAACATTTTGAGCCTATTTGCTTTTTATGATTATATCTGGCCGATTAAAGATGAACGTTGGTTGCCGACAGAGAAAAACGATGCGGAGTCTGGGAGAGATGAGGAGGATTCAGAATAATGGAAAATCTGGAATTGCTGATAAAAGAGCTGGTCAAGCAGCCGAATGAAACGGGGTGGCTTGAGTTCAAAGAGAATTACAAGGATTCTCAAATGATCGGTGAAGATATTTGCGCCCTTGCCAATGCTGCCGCACTTGCCGGTAACTTGCTGGTAACTTGCTGAACGAGGGCAATGCGGAGCTTTTTGAGCAGAAATTGAGGTGAAATTTAACTTGCCGGTAACTTGCTGACGGCAGCGTTACGGAGAACAATAAGGATATAAACCATGGCAATAAATGATGATTCTGAAAAGCGCTTTGAGAGCGATATCGAGTCTTTCCTGCTGTCACAGGCAGGCGGCTATGTCAGGAATGAAACCACTTACGATGCGAAGCTCGCACTGTATCCGGCTACGCTGCTTGACTTCGTGAAGCGCACCCAGCCCAAGGCGTGGAAACGCTTTGAACTTCAGAACGCCGTGGATACAGACAAACGCTTCTGCGATGCCTTTTTCAATGCCTGTGAGCGCGAAGGCGTGCTGGCAGTGCTCCGCCACGGCTTCAAGCACAAGGG
>JAZQYS010000269.1:0-2635 GCA_045633645.1 Victivallaceae bacterium
CTAAGGGGGCTTGCCGCCCCCTTAGGAATCCCCCGGGAAAGTCCGAGGGTAATTCCGCAGGTGAAAAAAAGCTTGGCAAAAAAAGCCAAGTAGCGGGGCGACGTTGCTGCCCCGCCTAAGGGGGCTTGCCGCCCCCTTAGGAATCCCCCGGGCGCGGCGGCTGACTCTGACGAGTCTCGCCGCCGTTACCGTTGCATACCCCGGCGGTAACTTTTCGCCCGAACCAAACCACTCTGCGACAGGCAAACCCACGGGGTATAACGAGACGCCCCCTTTTTGTCAGACAAGTCAGACAGGTCAGACAAGTCAGACACAAGCGTCACGCCCCCGCAGCCTGCATACCCCCGCAGTCATCAAGCTGCCCTGCATTACCCTGCGGCAACTTTTAGCCCCGAGCCAAACCACACTGCGACAGGCAAACCCTCGGGGTATCACATGACTTGCCACGGCGTAGCCCGTCAGGGCGAAGACGGGCGCCCCCATCATTATCATTATATAGGTCTTATAAGTCTTATACGTCTTATGCAAGCGTCACGCCCACGCAGACAGCATACCGCCGTTGCTATCAATCTCCGCAGATGATATCCAGCAGCAGACGACAGCCGGGAAGAAGACTTGCCTTTTCAAGTTTTTCTTCGCGGGTGTGACAGCCGGCTCCGCGACAGCCGGAAATACAGACTGCCGGAATCCCCAAAGATAACGGCATATTGGCATCGGTTGAACTGCTCGCTTCACGGGAGTCCATACTCAATGTTTCTTTGATTGCACGCGAAATACGGTTTTTAAGTGCCGCAAAAGCGGTTTCATCAATCGATCCGGAACAGGGACGGTCTCCCACTTTTTCAACGTCAACTTCTATACCCGTACAGCGGAAGGTTTCCACTGCCTGTTCAAACATTTTCTGCATTTTGGCAAGGCAGTTTTTATTGTCTGAACGGTATTCGTACATCATACAGGCATCTTGAGCAATCGTATTGACAGAAGTTCCGCCGAAAATCGTTCCCACGTTATAAGTGGTTTTACTGTTGCCCTCAACGGGAACTTTAACGGAATAAAGCAAAGAAATCATTGAAGAAAGAGCTGCAATGGCATTACGGTTTCCGAAATTACCGTAAGAGTGTCCGCCCTCGGTTTTTACAGTAACTTTATAGCGGTGAGATCCGACGGCACAGGTAACAATTCTGTCAAGACTTGTTCCGTCAATTGTGATGAATTCTTTTGTTCTTGCGGCAAAATCCGCCATAATCTGCCGGGAACCTTTCAGGTTTCCCAATCCCTCTTCACAGGAGTTGGCGACAAAAAGAACACCGTCTTTTCCGCCTTTGAAGTTGTCTTTGAAATAGCGGGCGCATACCATAAGAACTGCAAGATTTGCCGTGTCATCTGTTACCCCGGGAGAATACATAAACCCGTCGTCCTCAGAAAACGGCAGCGGCGTCAATTCCGGAAAAACCGTATCGGTATGAGCCATGTAAATTGTGATTTTATTGTCAGAAGTCACATTAACAGGAGCAAGCACGTTGAGTGCCGCATCAATGGAGACATTTTCAAAACCATTATCTTCAAACCATTTTTTACAGAACTCCGCCCGTTTTTCCTCGTGGTGAGACGGTGCGGGAATAGCACACATATCGCGGATAATCTGTTTGATTTCTTCCTGTACGCTCAAAGCGTAATTTTCCATTTCCTGATTGAGAGCCATGATAAATAATTCCTTACTCAGCGACAGAGTTATAAAGTTCGATTGCAGGCAGCAGCGGTTCGTTGTGAACGATTCCTTTGGGATCAATGCCGAAGTGATGCAGCAGATTAACGCCGATGAATGTATTTCCGTATTCGTTGACGTGCATGGGGTTGAGCAGAAGTTTATACAAAAGTGTTTCCACCGAAACAGCATTGAAATATTTGAACTGATCAACCAGAAATACATTGTTCCTTGCCGCAGCTTCACGGACAAGGATCATATAACGCCGCGCAAGTTCCGCCCTTTTTGCTTCCATTCTGTCATAATGCATCTTGTAATAGGTTTGCAGAACGGGGATCGCTCCCAATGCGCGGATTTTGGAAATTATCAAATCCATATTAGCATTAAATTCCTCTTCCGGCACATACTTGGGCGGATTGGGATTGCAGTCATTTCCGGCAAAGGTGACGATTACGATATCCGGACAAAAAGAGGCAACATCGCGTTCAAAACGCTCCAGTCCTTCGCGGGTATTGTTGCCTGAAACGCCGGCGTTGATCAGATGAAACTTTCTGCCGTAAACAGAACGGATACCGACTTCAAGAACATCGCTCCAGTGAATACCGGGCATATAACGCTCAGTATTTGAGGCTCCGAATACCACCACACGGAAATAATCGCGTTCTTTCATTCTGTTGATAACTTCACTGCATACCGGAGTTGATATTTTTTCAGCCATGATAAATTCCCTGTTGTTAAGAAGTTCATTTCCGGGTTTAATATAGCATAACAGAAAAAAATTACAATCTTCCGCCGGAAATAATTAACGGCTGATGACAACGGTGGTCTGCTGTCTGCGGGGGCGTGACGCTTGCATGAGACGTATAAGACTTATAAGACTTATAATGATAATGATGGGGGCGCCCGTCTTCGCCCTGACGGGCTACGCCG